>NZ_JRNX01000168.1 GCF_000786645.1 Halobacillus sp. BBL2006 | reverse complement strand
TTGAATAACTAAGTCAGGCGCTTGCGCTTTTGTTCTGATTAGCAAGGATTATCCAGATGTACGAGTAAACAGGAGGATTTAGGGGTATAAAAGGTATAGGAAAAGTTTATAACCTCAGGATATCTGCATCAATAATAACTCGTTCAGAAGGAGGAATTTCGTGTGAGTTATAACGTCACACAGAAACTGATCAAAGATCATTTAGTAGAAGGGGAAATGACCCCGGGGTCTGAAATCGGTTTAAAAATTGACCAAACATTAACCCAAGATGCAACGGGTACAATGGTTATGCTGGAGCTTGAGGCTATGGGGATTGAGCGTGCAAAAACAGAAGCTTCTGCCCAGTATGTGGACCACAACTTAATTCAAGAAGACAGTAAAAATCCGGATGATCACTTATTTCTCGAAAGTGCTGCCAAGCGGTTTGGATTATATTTCAGTCGTCCAGGCAATGGGGTGAGTCACCCTGTCCATATGCAACGGCTTGCAACGCCAGGAAAAACACTGCTGGGTTCGGATAGTCATACTTGTGCAAACGGCTGTATGGGGATGCTTGCAATGGGGGCCGGTGGAATTGATGTTGCTATGGCCATCGCTGGAGAGCCCTTTTACGTTAAAATGCCAAAAGTTTGGGGAGTAAAGGTCACTGGAGAGCTTCCAGATTGGGTTAGTGCAAAAGATGTCATTCTTGAAATGCTGAAAAGACATGGAGTAAAAGGCGGCGTTAATCATGTTTTTGAATACTACGGACCAGGACTTAAAAATCTGACAGCCATGGATCGTCACGTTATTGCAAACATGGGTGCTGAATTAGGTGCTACGGGGACGGTTTTTCCTTCAGACGAAGAAACGAAGCGCTTTATGACCCTGCAAGGACGTGAAAAGGATTGGATTGAATTAAAAGCGGATGGTGATGCCACTTATGATGTCTATGATGAAATCGACCTTTCTGAAATTGGACCAATGGTAGCGAAACCATCAAGCCCTGGAAATGTCGTTCCTGTAGAAGAAGTAGAGGGAGAACCTATCTATCAGTCTTATATTGGTTCATCGGCAAATCCAGGATATCGCGATTTTGCGATTGCATCGAAAATTGTGGAAGGGCGTCATATCGCAGATGGAGTTTCCTTTGATTTGAATCCGACATCGCGTCAGATGTTAATCGACCTTTCCCAGAATGGCCATATCGCTAATTTCCTGCAGGCTGGTGGAAGGCTGCACCAGGCAGGTTGTAATGGCTGTATCGGAATGGGGCAGGCACCTGCCACAGGACGCAATAGCTTGCGTACAACCCCAAGGAACTTTCCAGGAAGATCTGGTACAAAAGAGGACAGCGTCTTTTTATGCAGTCCGGAAACAGCTGCAATATCAGCCTTAAACGGGAAAATTACTGATCCAAGAAAAGCTGATTTTTCTTATCCAAATGTGCAAGAATTGGATAAACCGACAGTCGATACACGTCTTTTGGATGAGCCACTTCCTTTTGAAGAAGCTAAGAACGTAGATTTAGTAAAAGGTCCAAACGTTGCTTCCATACCTGAAATGGATGAACTACCGAATGATATGGAATTGCCAATTCTCCTCAAGATGGGAGATGACATTTCAACTGATGAAATTCTAGCTGGAGGGGCAAGAGTACTTCCGTATCGAAGTAATCTTCCTGAAATCAGTAAATTCACATTTGAAATTGTTGATGATACCTACTATGATCGAGCAATGGATATTCGTGATCAAGGTGGTCATGCGGTAGTGGCCGGTACCAACTACGGGCAAGGGTCCAGTCGTGAACACGCAGCATTAGCTCCGAAATATTTAGGGCTCCGTGTTGCTATTGTGAAGGATTTTGCTCGTATTCACTGGCAGAACTTAGCGAACTTTGGAGTGCTTCCATTAACTTTTGTTAATGAATCCGATCTTGATGATCTTGAGCAAGGTGACGTATTGGTGTTCAAAGGCTTACGGGATGGTATTAAACAATCCAGTACCGTAGAAGCCGAAGTGAAAGGGAAAAATAAGAAGTTGAAACTCGAGCATGCTCTTTCTCCACGCCAAATAGAAATCATGCAGATGGGCGGTTTAATCAACTGGGTGAAAAACCGGCTAGAAGGATAACATTTTTAAAAAAGCTACGACCGAAAAAGGTCGTAGCTTTTGTTAATTAGAATGAGTTTCAAGAGGAGTTAAGGAGTCTTCAATTTTTCCGCGATCTTTCTCTAAAAAAGGAGGCAACGCGAGACTTTCTCCAAGATGATCAGGGGCTTCATCAGTAGCAAAACCAGGACCGTCTGTAGCGAGTTCGAATAGTATGTGGTTCGCTTCACGGAAATAAAGTGACTTGAAATAGTATCGATCCACTAAACCGGAGTTCGGAAATCCGTTCTTTTGAATGATCTTTTGCCATTGTTCCAATTCCTGCTCATTCTCAACTCGGAAGGCAACATGGTGAACACTTCCTCTTCCAGGACGTTCTCTTGATAAGTCCGAACGTTCTTCCAAATGTACTTCTGCACCTGTGCCCCCTAGCCCTGTCTCAAATACAACTGTCTCCTCATGTCTTGCTTTTTCACGGAAACCTAAAATATCTTCCAGCACTCTCTTTGTTTGTTCGGCATCAGGAACGGTCAAATGAACAGGACCAAGGCCAGTGATTCCATTTTCTTGTGGTACAGGTGATTTATCCCACGGCACGCCCGCTCCAACGCCCTGGTTATTTTCATCAGATATTAGCATAAGTCGTTGATCTTCATGGTCCCTGAATGGCAGAGTTTTTCTGCCGAATCGTTCTGTAATGGAGTCGTGGGATACTTCGAATTTTTCTAATCTTTCTTTCCAGTACTCCAGGGCACGATCATTTTTGACACGAAGGGATGTAGTTGAAATGCTATTCGTTCCAGGGTATGTGTGCCCCGCACGAGGGATTTCAAAAAACGTCAAGTCTGTGCCAGGACTGCCTTGGCGATCGGCATAAAATAAATGATACATAGAGGGATCATCCTGGTTTACTGTTTTCTTCACTAGCCGCATCCCTAAAATAGTTGTATAGAAATCATGGTTCTTTTTAGCGTTAGCTGTTATAGCTGAAACATGGTGTATGCCTTTTATTTCCATTATTTCAACCTCCTAATTATCTCGAATTCAAGATAATTATAATTCGTTATTTAGTTTATGTCAAATACTTGGAAATCGAGATAATTCACTGCATTTTAATAAAAGGATAAATACGTGTTTTTAATGATTGGGAATAATGGACGATCGGATCATGGGTGAGCAACGGAGCAGGGAGGAAATCGAGTAAATGGTTTGTCATTATTTCAGCCTCTGCTTTCTGTAGGTTCCAATGCTGATGGAGGATCGGTCCTTTATAAACTTTTGATCCTCTTACGGCCCATAGAGCGTACCGCTCAGTGAGCCAGTAAATCAAAGAACCAGGTTTTGAAGGGGGGAGAGGGGAATCTATTGAAACGCTGCAATGAAAGTGGACTTGTTCATACCCAGAGTGGACTCTTCTGCTCATATAGAGTAGGTGATCCAGGTGTTTCTCCATGCGCATGTGAGCATTCAAATACGGGAGGCCGAATAATGTCCGAGCCAAAAAGACCCCAAATCGATGATCGGCGTCTAGTGAGAAGAAATATACTCCAGTTTCATTCCTATATTTGACATAGGTTCTGACATTTAATTCGAGCATGCGATTTTGGAAAGGAATCAGAGGGATGCCGCGGAATTGAATATGGTTCATATGGAAAGGAACGATTGCAATCCAAGCCGTTCCATCAAACTGATCGATTTCGAACGGGCTTGGAACAAAGGGTCTTAACAATTTTACAGGTACGGGCCAATGAATAAAGACTAAATCCTCCCAAGACTGCTGCATAATCCAAAAGTTATGTTTCATATAGAACACCTCTCTTACAGATGGTTTACCCATTGTTTTAGAGAAGCATACGCTTAGAAACACACTCGGCGTTCAGGAGGGGATTATTCTTTGATTAGAGGGCTTATGTACCTCTCTTTTTGTGATTTCCGTTTCGAGCAATCGAATAAACTCTGTATCCAGTTTTAATTCTACAGCTTTTTCACGCGTGGATATCAATTCCTTATAGGTTAATTTACTTACAATCACCAGGAGGCCCCCTTTTCTATGACTGTTGTGTGGAAGCGGTAGCTGCTCCTATAATTTCCCCTTGTTGGTTGAACATTGGCTGACCAAATACGTCATAGTAAAGTAAACCTTCGGACAAAGGGAAGGCAATTACTTCTCTCAGGGCTTCTCCGCTTTCGATCACTTTCCTTTTAAACTTCATTAGTGCAAGCGTACCTTCATTTACATCTAGTTCATCATCCCGTTTTCCTATCACTGAATTAATATTAAAATCAGGGTGGGGGTTGAACATCCAAGTGTACCGAAGTTCAAGGTCACAATGGGCCACAATAATTGGCGAATTCGCTAGAGCGATCTCGAAGGGTTCACTCAAATGCTCGGAAAAAAATAAGGAAGGGTTGATATGCAGAAAAGAAGCAATTTGAGATGCGACGGCCATGCTGGGATTGCGTGTGCCATTTTCTATTTGGGCGTAATAGGCTCGATCGATATGAGCCCCGTCTGCGATTTGCTGCTGGGTTAATTGTTGTTCTTTGCGTAGTTGAATTAGCCATCTTCTCATTTTTTCCACATCCTACTTTACTTAATGTACATATAAATAATTCGTACTAGATATATCATAATCCTTGTGGCAGTTTGCAACTCAATGGAAAGAGAATGAAATAAGTATGGGCGACCTCCTATATTTAGGAGTCTAGCAAATGACCTAAACAATTCCTAATCTATCTATTTTTTTCTGTTATAATCAATCAGTCTGATAATTTCGGTAAAAACTAGTATAACTGGTTTTTGTAGAAAGAGGTTGTTTACATGACTTGGGAAATACTTAATATATTAGCTGTAAGCGCATTTGCGTTCAGTGGGGCTATTGTCGCTTTGAATGAACGCTATGATATATTTGGCACATTTATTTTAGGAATTGCCACACCTTTCGCAGGAGGCATCATTAGAAATATCGCTTTGGATGTCCCGGTGGTCCATGTTTGGGAGCAAGGTTATTTATTGTATGTAGCTTTCGGGACCATTGCCGTCGTGTATTTTTTCCCTAAGAGCTGGGTGATGTCCTGGGATCGCTGGAATATCTACTTAGACGCCATCGGGCTCTCGGCTTTTGCTCTCCAAGGTGCATCGTTTGCGATTGAAAACAACTTTCCTCTAGGCGGAGTAATTTTCGCTTCCATTTTAACTGGAGTAGGAGGAGGCGTAACGAGAGATGTTCTCGCCCAAAGACGTCCGATGGTATTGCACCAGGAAATTTACGCCGTATGGGCCATGTTGTCTGGGTTACTGATCGGTGTCGGGATCATTAACATTGATAGTGCATGGCAGACTTACTTTCTTTTCATCAGCATCATCTTGTTAAGGGTTCTGTCTTATCACTTAGGATGGCATTTGCGATTTAGAGATATGTATCGATTATAGAAAGGCCTCCGTGATAAGCGGCGCAATTATCAATTGTTCACGATATTAAAGCCGAGAACGAATCAGGAATTTATCGAATAAAAAGGAGTCCGAACGAATTCGGACTCCTTTTACTATTAATAGCGGAATAGGTCTCCTGATAAGTATCGTTCCCCTGTATCTGGTGCAATACAAACGACAACCTCTCCGGGCTTTTTACGCTCAGCTACTTGAATAGCGGCCCAGCAAGCTGCCCCGCAAGAGGTGCCTAGCAATAAGCCTTCCTCTCGAGCTAAACGCCTTGTAATATCATAAGCATCCTCATCGGTGACTTGAAAAATTTCGTCATAGACCTCTTGATTCAGGATGTCAGGGATAAAGCCAGGACTAGTACCGACAAGTTTGTGCTTGCCGGGCTTTCCTCCTGAAAGGACTGGAGACCCTGCAGGCTCGGCGACGTGTACAGTCATATTTTTAAAATGCTTTTTCAATTCTTCTCCCGTGCCCGTAACAGTTCCACCTGTGCCTGCTGTGGATACAAAAGCAGAA
>NZ_JRNX01000167.1 GCF_000786645.1 Halobacillus sp. BBL2006 | reverse complement strand
GGCTCTTGCTATTGTCAACTACATGTTCTGATTCCTAAACTACCATACGACATTTACAACTGTACAATCGTTCGCCCGCGTGTTTGCCCGGCAAGAATCTGTTCTAACGTGTTCGGGAGTTCTTCTAATGAAATCGTTGTTTTCATTTGATCCAATGCGTCTTTGATTTTTAAATCGTTGGCTAACCGATGCCAGACTTTCTTCCTTGTTTCCATTGGACAATAGACAGAATCGATGCCAATAAGGCTTATTCCCCTGAGAATGAACGGATAAACCTGTGCAGGGACTTTCGTTCCTCCGGTCAATCCACTTACAGCGGCAGCACCGTTATAGTGAAGTTTTCCTAAGATGGAAGCGAGTTGTTCTCCGCCGACAGGGTCTACAGCAGCTGCCCATTTTTGACTGGATAACGGCTTGAGATCACCATCATATACGTCTTCACGGGAAATAACCCTTTTTGCACCTAGTTCTTTTAAGTACGATTTATGTTCAAGGCTTCCGGTGCTCGCCTCTATGGTGTACCCTCGTTTCGCCAGTAACGCTACGGCTATACTTCCTACGCCACCAGTTGCTCCAGTGACCAGGACAGGTCCGTCCTCTGGTTTCAGTCCGTTTTGTTCCAGTCTGTGCACAGATAAAGCTGCTGTGAAACCAGCCGTACCTAATACCATGGACTGTTCAAGCGTAAGTCCGTCTGGCAGAGGGACGATCCAGTCAGCTGGAATGCTTGCATATTCACTGTATCCCCCGTGGTGATTGACCCCGATCTCATAGCTGGTGGCTATGACGCGGTCGCCTTCTTTAAATCTTGAATCTTTTGATTCGACGACTTCGCCGGCAAGATCGATTCCAGGGATGATTGGATATTCCTTCACGAGTGCGTTATTGGGTTGAGAGACCATTCCATCTTTGAAATTGACGCTTGAATAATGCACGCGGATAAGGACTTCACTAGATGGCAGGTCCTTTTGGGATAACATTTCTATACTTGATGAGATCGAATCATCGGTTTTCATGATTTTAAATGCTTGAAAGGATGTCATAGTAAAGCACCTCTTTAGTGATTTATGGTCGTAAATCTTCGTCGTATTTTTCCTCTGTAGAGGAATCATTTTTTGATTTACTGCCTTTTTCTTGTTCACGTTCTTCTTTTTTTACATCTTCATTGGGGATTTCATCCATCAGTTGTTCTTTTTTGAATTTTTCTTCAAAGCTTTGATTATCTTTCTGTTTACGTTGATGTTTTTTGTCGGCCACAGTTTCACCTCCTGTGAATGATGCTCTCGGTTACGATTCCTTTTTTATGGAAATTTTAAACTAGGAGTTTCGCGTGAAGAAAATAAAAAAACGCCCCTACGAGGAGCGATTTCATTTATGGTTTTCAAGCTTGTTCTTGAGTGATTTTACAAAAGATGATTTTAGAAGGAAATCGAAGGCTGTACTAATGATCAACCCGTGGATGATGACACCTAGAATGGTGAAGATGACGATAATTGTATGACCTGTGGCGGTTTCCGGTTCAAATCCTGAGCGTCCGAAGAAAGTTAGAGCGAGGATGGCGCTTACCCATGCTTCGCTATACGTATGCAGTTCATTTTCAAGAAGGTTCAATGGGATGATCAATAGAAATACGAGAAAAAATGTAATCCCAGAAACGGTCAGTAAGTGCTGCTTTTTTAAAAAACGGATGAAGGGCATTGTGTAATATTTCGTGATCGACTTTAGTCTGAGCAGGTGGAGAATACGCGCCACTCGAGCGAACTGGAAGATGGCGTCAAGTGGAATGGCGGCGATAACGATAAACGGATTTTTCTTAATGAATTCCCACTTGTTATCACTTTTAAAGAGTCTATATACAAAGTCGAGGAAAAAGATACTCCAGGTTCCCCACACGATCAGGCTGTTGAATCCAGTGTTCTGCCAAATCGTAGCGATGGATAGACCAGCGAGCGTAATCATGAAGATTTCATAAAGTGTTTTGCTAGGTTTACGCTCCAAAAGCTTCATGACCCAATTCTCCTCCTAAACCTGACAAAATCTACTCTTATTATATCATTTGACCTAGAATCTGACAGGGGAGACGGCTGTATTCAGATAAAACTATTTTTGTAAGTATTGAACCCCTTCGCGGGTAATCTGTGTGCCTGCGCGTCCACGACGGATCGTAACATAACCAGATGTTTTCAAGCTTTCTAAGACTCTTCGAACTTGTTGTTCTGTCAACGGGTCTCTCTGGTCCGACAGAAGATCAGATATTTTTTTGCGGCTTGCATTGGTGGACGACTCGTTCAATGATTTTACAGCCGTTAGCACTTGTTTATTCAATTGATGATCTATGATGCTTTCAGGTTCTGCCTTTTGCGCTTGAAAATAGTCTTTACCAGGGAGGTCTTGAGTGGTGATCAGGTCATGATCAGCCACAATGGATAAATAGGAGACGGTATTTTTCAATTCACGGATGTTTCCAAACCAATCAAAGTTTTTGAGAGTATCCAATAGCTTGGGATCCCACTTTTCATCAGGAATGTTATTCTCTATCGAAAATTGTTTGACCAGTAATGGTATGTCCTCCTTTCTGTTTCTTAGAGGAGGAATCGGTAAAAACAGTACTTTTAACCGGTGATATAAATCTTCTCTGAACTTGCCTTCTTTGATTAATTCAAGCAGATCTTTGTTCGTAGCTGCGATAATACGGACGTTAATTGGTATTGTCTTCGTGCCGCCGATTTTCCTTAACTCCATCTCCTGGATGACTCTCAATAGACGTGCTTGGAGTTTTAAACTGCTGTCGCCGATTTCATCTAGAAAGATTGTGCCCCCATCCGCCTGCTCAAACAAGCCTTTTTTTCCTCCTTTTTTTGCTCCTGTAAACGCCCCTTCTTCGTAGCCGAACAGTTCACTTTCCAATAGATCTTCAGGAAGTGCACTGAAATTGACTGCAAGAAATGGCTCAAGCACACGGTTGGACTGATTATGGATGGAGTGGGCGAAAAGTTCCTTGCCAGTGCCGCTCTCTCCCTGAATGAGAACGGGAAGCTCTGTTTTTGCTAATTTACTAGCTATTTTCTTGGTGTGGAGGATCTCTGGGCTTTTTCCGATGATATCGTCGAAGCTGTATTTGGACATGTAGCCGGTTTTCATTAACTGTTTCCTCGCTGCTTTTTCCATTGTGATGGTTTCATCTGTATTCTTAAAAATAAACAGGACGTTCTCGCTCTCTTCCCATTGAATGCGGTAAATCATGAGATTGTAGCCATTCATAGTAAAATACTCTCCTTCTTCTTGGGGAGAAGTCATGAAAGAAAGTATGTTAGAGTCTTTGAACAGTTGAGGTAGGGTTTTACCTAATGCGTGTATGCGAGATAGACCACTATATTCTTCAATGAATGGATTGAAAACGGTAACTCTTTTGTGCCGGTCAATGGCCATTACACCATCATTTACCCCGTCTACGACTTGTTGAAGGTGTTGGTTTAACAGCTCGGTTTGACGGTTTACCTCTGCTAACCTCTGACTGAGTTCGATGATTTTTCCTGTATATCGGTTTGAGATCGTCCAGCCCAATTTATCTTTTAACTGAAAGTGTTCAAGAATTTCGATCAATGTCGTGATATCGATGAGGCGTACGCCGATATCAATGACATAATCGACTGATCTTGGCACAAATCTTGCTTCGCCTGGTGTGATAGCGGTTTTTATATAGGGGGCTGCTTTTTTTTCAGGGGAATAAGGAGTATAGATAAGGTGATTCATTCCGATTTTTTTCAACGTTTCGATCGTTTCTTTAGACATTTGCGGAGCATCATTGACGCATAAGACTTCTGTTCCGCTGTCAATTTCAAATAAACGGTTAATGTGCTGGTAATTGATCGTTCGCTTTGCGGTCATTTGCTTACAATCTTTACTTACAAGATGGGAGGCTTCAGCTTCGACGAGGTAAGATGAAAAGATGACCAGCTCGTCTGAAACTTGTTTAGGGATAGACTCATCGACGGCATAGCTTTCAATTTGTATAAATTCTCCTAAAATTTCGTTCAATTGTTTATGTAGGGTATCTCTTGTTTCAGGGGTTCCGGTTATTAAGGTCAAATGATTGTCCATGTGATTCATCCTTTGGTTTTTAATCGGTATTAATTATAACACCCAATAAGAACCTTTTTAACTCTTTTTATCTAAACAACGCTAGAATATTCAGAATTTTATGTTGGCATGCTTCTTGCATGTATATAAGGGTGAGGAAATAATTTTTAGGAGGAGTAAGATGAAAGAGAAAAAGAACAAAGGCATTCAAATGCCGCATACGTATGTCATCATTTTCTTCGTTGTATTATTTGCTGCCGTCTTAACTTATCTGATTCCAGCTGGGATGTTCGAAACAAAGGAAGTGACGTATGAACATTCAGGTGCAGAGGAATCGCGGACGGTATTAATACCAGAAAGTTTTACCACAGCTGAGGAAGGGGCAAGACAAGGCACAAGTTTATTCGAACCCGGCGGAGG
>NZ_JRNX01000166.1 GCF_000786645.1 Halobacillus sp. BBL2006 | reverse complement strand
GTGAAAGGGCGGTGTCTTAACCACTTGACCAACGGGCCTAGTATGTATGGAAAAATAATGGTAGCGGCGGAGGGGATCGAACCCCCGACCTCACGGGTATGAACCGTACGCTCTAGCCAGCTGAGCTACACCGCCATTTGAAAGAATGTTTTTTCAAAGTCACAAGCAATATAGTAAACCATAATAAAAAAACTGTCAACACAAAATAAAAATATCAGAATTGTATGTATATTTCGCTAGGGAAAGAAGGGGGTTTTTGGGTACTCGAGGAGGGTGGCTAGGGTTAATTTGTAGAAACGGATGTAGTTGTTGAAAAAAGCCTCGAAGTTTTTGTTTCTGCTCTCCTGTTGTTTTGACAAAATGCTTGTCTAGCATGTGATTTAATAGATTTCATAACAAAGGAGTGTGATTTGAAAATGTTGGGTACGATGACGAAACGCGAAGATCGCCAGGCTACGTTAAAGCAGTCGAATGTCGGAAGAGGTTTACAGAAGGTATCGTTCGGATTATTTACTTTCATGGCAAACAAAGGGGTCTTTCATATGGTCCTGTCCCTATTATTAGGGCGAGCAATTATTTTATCTTCCATGGCTCCGTTCGGAGTAGCTTTCCTTGCTGTGATCTGGTGGCTGAAACGACCGCTTGTGATACCGGTTACTATTATGATGGCCGCTGGGGCGTCTACATATAGTTACGGTCATGCGGGTTTTATTGCAGGAGCGTCGGCGACTTTTTTGCTCTTAACTCTGGGGCTGTACAAAATAAGTCACCCCCAGAGATGGCTGCCAATGCTTGCGCTGATGGCCAGTGTCATTCCACGAATGGTCAGCTTAGCGCTGCTCGATCGTTGGCAGCTCTACGAACTTACCCTTATGGTTGCGGAAGGGGTCCTTAGTTTCATCCTTGTACTTATCTTTATGCAGAGTCTTCCTTTTTTAACACCACAACGTTATCAACCAACGTTAAAAAATGAGGAGATTGTCTGCTTGATCATATTACTTGCCTCTGTCCTGACAGGAATGATCGGTTGGGAAATTCAAGGGGTGGCTGTTGTAGATGTCTTTTCGCGTTATCTCGTTATCCTTCTTGCTTATGTGGCAGGGGCAGCGATCGGTTCAACGGTGGGAGTTGTAATGGGGCTTGTACTAAGCCTTTCGAATATGGATCACGTCTATCAAATGAGCCTGCTAGCATTTTCAGGCTTATTAGGCGGTTTATTAAAAGAAGGAAAAAAGGTAGGAGTGAGCGCCGGGCTTGTAGTGGGTACATTATTGATCGGCTTTTATGTCAGTAATGGTGCAGAATTACCCTCTTCCCTATGGGCAACGGCATGGGCAGTCCTCTTCTTTGTGTTGACTCCAAATTCGTGGGTAAAGCAGTTATCCCGTTATGTCCCAGGTACGGATGAACATCATTCAGAACAACAGAAATACTTACAAAAGGTCCGTGATGTAACAGCAGTACGAGTTGGCAAGTTTTCCGATGTATTTCAAGCTTTATCGAAAAGTTTCAATTATTTAGATCGTCCACCTGCAGATGTTGCGGAGGAAGAAGAAGTGGATTATTTCCTCAGTCATGTCACAGAAAAAACGTGTCAATCCTGTTTTAAAAAGGAGAAGTGCTGGGTCAATATGTTCGATCAGACCCACGACATGATGACGGAACTGATGCATGAACTGGATGAAAAGGGGGAACCGAATCGGGTCGTTCGAAAAGCCGTTGATCAACATTGTGTTAAATCGCAAAAGTTAGTTGACACAATGAAGCACGAGTTGTCCTTCTACCATGCGAATAAACAATTGAAAAAACAAGTTTTAGAGAGTCGCAGGTTTGTAGCAGAGCAGCTCCAGGGTGTTTCAGAGGTCATGAGTAATTTTGCGCAAGAAATCGTTAAAGAACGGGAGCATCACGAGTTAAAAGAGCAAGTCATATACAATGCCTTAGAACGAATGGGGATGATTATAGAGAAGTTAGAAATCTATTCTTTGGATGCAGGTAACATCGATTTAGAGCTTATTGTTGAGATTGATAATTATCGAGGGGAAGGAGCTAAAATTATTGCCCCTGTGCTATCGGATATTTTAGGAGAAACAATTGTGGTGACGATGGAAGAGATCTCTCCATATCCGAACGGGCGGTGTTATTTGAATTTTGGATCCGCTAAGCACTATTCCATTGAAACGGGAGTGGCTCATGCGGCTAAAGGGGGAGGGTTCGTATCGGGAGACAGCTTTACAATGATGGAATTAGGAAGAGGTAAATATGCCCTTGCGATCAGTGATGGAATGGGAAATGGGGAGAGAGCTCACGAAGAGAGTATGGAAACTCTAAGGCTGTTGAAGCAAATTTTACAGTCGGGAATACAGGAGTCAGTCGCCATCCAATCCATTAATTCGATCCTATCCTTACGAACGAACGATGAAATTTTTTCAACCCTCGACTTGGCTGTTATTGATTTACATCAAGCGACATCTAAGTTTATTAAGGTTGGCAGTACGCCGAGCTTTATTAAGAGAGGAGGTCAAATTTTCACGGTAGAGTCCGGGAATCTGCCGATGGGCATCATTCCGGAAGTAGATGTCGATATGACCAGTGAACAGCTCGAGGAAGGAGACCTTCTAATCATGATGAGCGATGGAATTTTGGAAGGTCCAAAATACGTAGAGAACGTGGAAATGTGGATCAAGAGGAAAATCAGGGAGGTTACGAGTGATGATCCACAGGTGATCGCTGATCTTCTATTAGAAGAGGTCATACGCACGCAAGCTGGTTCGATTGACGATGATATGACGATTCTCGTCGCAAGGATCGACCGCTACATGCCGGAGTGGACATCCATTCCGACAGAGAAAAAACAGGCCTAGGGTGAGTATAAAATTCCTCCTTTTCGGCGAAGATGGTGACAATGAAACAGGAGGGATCACCACTATGAAACCAGGCCGACTTAAGCAAATTCTTTTGTTAACCGACGGGTGTTCAAACCACGGGGAAGACCCTGTCGCAGTAGCAGCACTCGCTAGAAATCATGGGATTACGGTGAATGTGATTGGCGTTCTTGATGATCGGCAGCAGGGCAAGCCACAGGGGCTTGATGAAATAGAATCGATTGCCGAGGCTGGTGGAGGCGTCAGTCAAATTGTGTATCAAAAAAGTTTGTCTCAAACCGTACAAATGGTGACAAGGCAGGCGATGACTCAAACGATTCAGGGAGTTGTCAATAAAGAGCTGCAAGAGATATTAGGGAAGGATCAAACCATTGAGGAGCTTCCGCCAGATAAACGCGGCGAAGTGGTTGAGGTTGTCGACGATTTGGGAGAACGGTGTGATCTTGAAGTGCTTGTACTTGTGGATACAAGCGCTAGCATGCATCATAAGCTTCCCACAGTCAAAGAGGCGCTTTATGACCTTTCCTTAAGTTTGAATGCTCGAACTGGATCCAACCAATTTAGTATATATACCTTCCCGGACCCTAAGAAGACTATAAGAAAAATGGTCGATTGGACACCAGAATTAGGGGAAATCAACGGGATCTTTTCTAAATTATTGAGTGGAGGGTATACTCCGACCGGGCCTGCTTTGAAAGAAGCGCTGTATTCATTTACAGAAAAACCATTGTTTCGAAGTATGCAAGATGGAGTAGATCCTTATGAAGAAACCGGATTTTAATCTGCGTCCAGGGACTTGTTTGCGTGGAAAATGGAACGGAAACGCATATACCATCATAAAAGTGTTGGGGTCAGGGGCTTGTGGCACGGTTTTTTTGTGTCATTCAGAGCAAGGGGATAAGTATGCCCTTAAGCTAGGTACAGATAGTTCCCGTTTGATGCTGGAAGTGAATATGCTCAAAAAATTCGGTAAGGTCCAAGGGGTCAAACTTGGGCCTTCTTTCGTTGATGTAGATGATTGGAGCGGCAAGCAGCCGAAAGCCTTCCCGTTCTATGTGATGGAATACATTGAAGGTCAATCGCTATCGTCATTTTTACAAGGGAAAACTAAAGATTGGATCGGGATATGTGCGATTCAATTGCTCAGTCAGTTGGAGCATCTCCATAAAGCAGGCTATGTTTTTGGCGACTTGAAGACAGACAACCTGTTGATGTCGGAATCCCATGTCCGCTGGATCGATGTTGGAGGCGTGACGATGATTGGAAGAGCCATCAAGGAATATACCGAGTTTTATGACCGGGGGTATTGGGGAATGGGAACTCGGAAAGCTGAGCCTTCCTATGATCTGTTCTCAGTTACAATGATCATGCTTGAGATGGCTTATCCTAAGAGGTTCGATAAAGCGGGAAACCCAAATAAAACATTAGAGTCGAAGCTTGTTTCTTCATCTCTTCTCAGACCATATCAGCGGTTTATCATGAATTGTTGGAACGGGAAATATCGTGATGCAGCCGATATGAAAAAAGCACTGTCCGAGATTTTGATGAAAAGGAAGAAACCCGTCTCCCTATCTAGGGTTCAAAGAAAACGCGAACACGAAGTTGAAAGCAAAGAATTGCTTGTTTTATCGTTGGGAACAACGCTGCTTTTAGGGGTTTCCATTATTAGTTTTTGGATTTAAGTGTATTCTTTTGCAGAACGCGAGAAGAGTGATACGATAAGAGATAGAAATAACAGGTAGATTTAGCCAAACAGGAGTGACCATTGATGGATCAGACTGTCCATTCGTTCATCAAACGACACCAACTTATTCATCCTCATCAAACCATTCTTGCTGCCGTATCAGGTGGGCCTGATTCCATGGCTCTTCTTCATTTTCTGATTTCATTGAAAGAATCAATGCATTTACGGATTGTCGCAGTTTCAGTGGATCATGGCCTCCGCGGGAAAGATTCTGCTGATGATCTATCTTATGTAGAACAAATGTGCCGAAAATGGCAGGTGAAATTTGTGGGAACCTCTGTCGATGTCCATTCGTATAAGAAGCGGACAGGATTAGGTACTCAAGAGGCTGCTCGTCATCTGCGTTATCAATTCTTCGAAAAGATCATGGCTCAAGAAGAAGCGGATGGATTGGCCACCGGTCACCATGGGGATGATCAGGCAGAAACTATGGTCATGCAAATGACACGGGGTGCACGTCCAGAAGCTCTTCAAGGAATACCTGTTCAACGACCTTTTGGAAAAGGAAAGATTATACGGCCTTTTTTGTGTCTATCGAAAGAGCAAATTGGTCAGTATATTAGTAAGCATCACATTGAACCAAGAATCGACGCTTCCAATGAAGATACAGACTATACTCGGAATGCATTTCGGAAGCATGTTCTTCCCTACTTGAAAGAACAAAACCCGAAGTTACACTACCATATGCAGGCGATGAGTGAGAGGATGAGGGAAGACCATTCATACATAAAGGATGAGGCGGAAGCTGTTTTGAAAACTGTACGTTTTTTATCAAATGTGGATAAATTCGTACAATTCTCTATCGAAGATTTCAAAACATTCCCGCTTGCTTTACAAAGAACTGCCTTTCATCTAATATTGAACTATCTGTACGTAAATCAAACAGCAGATATTTCCTATTTGCATGAGGAAATGTTTATAAACCTTTTATATGAGAAGAAACCGAATGCAGAGATAGATTTGCCTCGAGGATTAAAAGCTGTACGGGCTTACGATGAAATCACGTTATCGTTTAAAGATAAAGACGACAAAGAAGCATTTCACCAGCTGCTCCCTATTGGAGAAACAGTCGAACTTCCGGACGGCTCCCTTATCACTGCAGAGTGGGTGGACGAGTGCACCAGTGAGGGTGTTCACGTTTTCGTATGTGATTCCCATCACGTAACTGCCCCGCTCGTAGTAAGATCGAGGCGAAATGGAGATCGGATGCGATTGCGAGGAATGAATGGGTCGAAAAAAGTAAAAGATATTTTTATTGACCAAAAGATTCCTGCTCAACTTCGGGACACATGGCCTTTAGTGACAGATCGTACCGGTGAAATCCTCTGGCTTGTAGGTTTAAAAAAAGGTGGGGAATGTACCGATAATTCGCCAGGTACGTGGCTTCGGTTACAATATGAAAATAAAGCAGAGACGTAGGAGGAGCAAACATGCATAACGAAATTGAAAAGGTCTTGATTTCTGAGGAGGAAATCCAGGAAAAGTGTAAGGAGATCGGTGCCCAGCTAACGGAAGAGTATCAGGGGCGTTTTCCATTAGCGATTGGAGTACTAAAAGGCGCTACCCCATTCATGGCGGATCTCCTTAAACGAGTAGAGACTCATTTGGAAATGGATTTTATGGACGTTTCAAGCTATCACGGAGGTATGAAATCTTCAGGAGAAGTAAAAATTGTTAAGGACCTTGATACAAAAGTAGAGGGTCGTGACATTTTAATTATTGAAGATATCATTGATAGTGGGCTGACCCTTAGTTATTTAGTGGACTTATTCAAATATCGTGGAGCGAAGTCCATCAAAATCGTAACTCTGCTGGATAAACCGGCAGGACGCAGCGCCAATATCAAAGCAGACACGATCGGCTTTGAAGTTCCTGATGAATTTGTTGTCGGTTATGGATTGGATTACGAAGAGAAGTATCGTAATCTGCCTTACATCGGTGTTCTGAAACCAGAAGTTTACGGTGGATAATGAAACGCTCTCATACCTTAGCTTTCAATATTCCTTTTTTAAGTGTAATTAGTTGTCTGGTCGGTTTTTGTTATGATACGATTTACTATAGTTTTCTCGCTTGGGAGGAGGTAGGCAATGAACCGGATATTTCGTAATACTATATTTTATTTACTTATCTTCCTCGTAGTTATCGGCGTCGTCGGTCTATTTAGAGGTCAAGGTGAGCCACAACAAGAATTAAATGTAAACGAGTTTTACAATAAACTTAATAACGGTCAAATCGAAGAAATGACGATACAGCCTGTCAATGGGGTGATCCGAGTTACCGGTCAACTCGCTGACAGTCAAGAGGGCGAAGGGGCATTCACAGCAAAACTTCCATCTAACGATCAGGTGATTTCGAATGTAACCCAGACAGCTCAAGAACAAAGCGTTTTGAATGTTGAAGAAGAAGAACAGCCAAGTGCGTGGGTGACGTTCCTTACATCAATCATCCCGTTCGTGATTATATTCATTCTATTCTTCTTCTTGCTTAACCAGGCTCAAGGCGGCGGAAGTCGTGTTATGAACTTTGGTAAGAGTAAGGCGAAGATGTACACCGAAGAGAAGAAAAAGGTTCGTTTTAAAGACGTAGCCGGTGCGGATGAGGAGAAACAAGAACTTGTCGAGGTCGTCGACTTCTTGAAAGACCCTCGCAAATTCTCCGCTGTTGGTGCGCGTATTCCAAAAGGTGTCCTTTTAGTTGGCCCTCCAGGTACTGGTAAAACACTACTTGCCCGTGCTGTAGCTGGTGAAGCTGGAGTACCATTCTTCTCCATCAGTGGTTCTGACTTCGTTGAAATGTTTGTCGGTGTTGGTGCATCCCGTGTTCGTGATTTGTTCGAAAACGCGAAGAAGAACGCACCAGGAATCATCTTTATCGATGAGATCGATGCTGTTGGACGTCAACGTGGAGCTGGACTCGGCGGTGGCCATGATGAACGTGAACAAACGTTGAACCAATTGCTTGTTGAAATGGACGGATTTGGAGTTAATGAAGGAATTATCATCATTGCTGCAACCAACCGCCCGGATATCTTAGACCCAGCCCTTCTGCGTCCAGGACGTTTTGACCGTCAAATTACGGTTGATCGCCCAGATGTGAAAGGTCGTGAAGCGGTACTGGCCGTTCACGCTAAGAATAAACCATTATCAGAGAACGTAGATTTGAAAACCATCGCTCTTCGTACACCAGGATTCTCTGGTGCCGACTTGGAAAACTTACTCAACGAAGCAGCTCTTGTTGCCGCTCGTGGAGATAAGAAAAAAGTCGATATGGACGATGTTGATGAAGCAATCGACCGAGTGATTGCAGGTCCTGCTAAGAAGAGCCGTGTTATTTCCAAGAAAGAACGTAATATCGTTGCCAATCACGAAAGTGGCCACACCGTCATCGGTATGGTGCTTGATGACGCCGATATGGTTCATAAAGTAACCATCGTTCCTCGTGGACAAGCTGGCGGTTATGCGGTAATGCTTCCGAAAGAGGACCGTTACTTCATGACTAAACCTGAATTGTTCGATAAAATTACTGGTCTTCTAGGTGGACGTGTTGCTGAAGAAATCATCTTTGGTGAAGTGAGCACAGGTGCTCATAATGACTTCCAGCGTGCAACAAGTATCGCCCGTAAGATGGTCACGGAATATGGAATGAGTGAAAAACTTGGACCATTGCAGTTCGGTTCTAACTCTGGCGGACAAGTCTTCCTTGGCCGTGACATCCAGAATGAACAGAACTATAGTGACCAAATTGCTTACGAAATTGATCAAGAAGTACAAAACTTCATTAATTATTGTTACGATCGTGCGAAAACGATCCTTACAGACAATAAAGATAAGTTAGAATTGATTGCACAAACTCTACTTGATGTAGAAACTCTAGATGCAACTCAAATTCGCTCCTTGTTTGACAAAGGACGTCTTCCAACAGAAGAAGAATTGGAAGAGCTTGCTCGTGAGCATAATGCTAAAATCAAGAACAATACATCTTCTACGGATGAGGATGTACGCGTGAATGTTAAATCTAAAGAAGAACAAGCGGATGAATCTGATCAGTCTAAACAACAATCAACTGCAGATACAGAGGAGGAAGAGGAAACATCAAAAGATGATTCTGACTCCGAGGATCGCCGTTCTTAAGTTTAATTAATGGAGCCACACCGTCTTAATACGCGGTGTGGCTTTTTCTTCCACTTCACTCATTGAAAAATGTATTCCTGCAGCGATAAAAGGGTTGAGTGTGGTATGATGGTAGCCGAAAGAAATGACGCGGGAGGCAAGATTTATGAACTTTGTTCTTGACGTGGGGAATACGAATACTGTACTGGGGGTATTCGAAAAGGACTCTCTGCAGTACCAATGGAGAATAAAAACTGATCGCCATAAAACAGAAGATGAATTCGGGATGTTGATTAAATCTTTATTAGAACATGAAGGATTAAGCTTTGAAGATATGGATGGAGTCATCATTTCTTCGGTCGTTCCGCCCATAATGTTTGCGCTCGAGCGAATGTCTCGTTATTATTTTAAAAAGCAGCCAATGATAATTGGGGCAAAAGATGTAGATCACGGTTTGTCTATGAAATATCCGAACCCCGATGAAATTGGGGCTGACCGTATTGTAAATGCTGTAGGGGCGATCGATGAATATGAGTTGCCGTTAGTTATCATCGATTTTGGCACAGCCACTACGTATTGTTATATCAATGAAAACGGAGAATATTTAGGAGGGGCGATTGCTCCTGGTATTAATATCTCGATGGAGGCACTCTACGCAAAAGCGGCGAAACTTCCAAAAATCGAAATTAAGAGTCCTGAACATGTCATTGGGCAAAGTACGGTTGAGGCCATGCAATCGGGTGTTTTTTACGGCTATGTAGGACAAGTTGATGAAGTCGTTAACCGCATGAAGGCAACTTCTGATCGAACACCTACGGTTATTGCTACTGGAGGGTTAGCATCATTGATCGCTGGACAATCCAATACGATTGACCACGTAGACCCTTACCTTACACTTAAAGGTCTTCATAAAATATATCAACGCAACAAAGAGAAAAATGCTTTTAAAGGAGAATGATGAGCAATGGCAGATTATTTAGTACGTGCGATGGCTTTTGACGGACAAGTTCGTGCTTATGCTGTCCAATCGACAGAAACGGTAGAAGAAGCACGTCGTAGGCAAGATACATGGGCAACAACTTCAGCAGCTCTTGGTCGTACCCTTACAATCAGTTCTATGATGGGGGCAATGTTGAAAGGTGAAGATAAAATCACTCTTAAAGTCGAAGGAGACGGACCAGCGGGCGCAATCGTAGCTGACGCCAACTCCAAAGGTGAAGTTCGTGGTTATATTAAAAATCCACACGTCGATTTTGACCTGAATGATCAAGGTAAGCTCGATGTGGCCCGTGCGGTAGGGACTAGTGGAACATTGAGTGTTGTCAAAGACCTAGGGATGAGAGACCATTTCACAGGACAAGTTCCGCTTATTTCCGGGGAAATCAGCGAGGACTTTACCTATTACTTTGCTAACTCCGAGCAAGTACCTTCAGCTGTCGGAGCTGGTGTGCTTGTAGATACAGATTATTCAATTCTTGCTTCTGGAGGCTTTATTATTCAGATGATGCCTGGAGCTGATGAAGAAACAACCAGTCAGATCGAAAAAAGACTGACAGAGATGCCGGCTATTTCGAGCTTGGTGCGCGATGGTAAAACTCCTGAAGAGATTTTACACACTGTATTGGGAGAGGAAAATGTTCAAGTTTTAGACACCATGCCTGTCCAATTCAAATGTCATTGTTCACGTGAACGCGTTGAAATGGCGATCTCCAGCCTCGGAGACGAGGAGATCCAACGGATGATTGATGAGGATCAGGGAGCAGAAGCCAAATGCCACTTCTGTAATGAAGATTATCAGTTTGATGTAAAAGAACTGCAGGAGCTGCAATCAAATACTGCAGAATAGCATAAGAGTCTTATCTATTGATATAATAAAAGGCGAAACAGATCTCATCATAAAGCGGGGGTTGTTTTGCCTTTTATTTTTTTGTCTATGCTAAATATTCTTGTTGAACATTCAGGTTTTCAAATAAGTTGTTCTATGACCAAAAGGTTCATTAAAGCTTAGCTATACGGAGATCAACGGTTTTTTATATCTCCTAGATAGGCCAAATATTTTAATCCGTAAATAGAATCCTCCTATATGATCGTTTCACCCCCTCCAACTATAGATGGGAGGAGATAGCGAGTTGTTTCCCCTGGTCTGTCCTCCTGTTTTATCGACGTAAAACATTTTCATACACCTTTTTAATGAGCATGACAATTGATTGAAATGTTTGACAATAGTAAGAAAGTCCAGTACATTAAATGAAAATCCTATTAAAATACTTGGTTTTAGGAGTGAGAAAATGAGAATAGCAAACAATGTAAGTGAATTAGTGGGTCAAACCCCTATGGTGAAGCTGGTAGGAAGCGCAGATGACGATAGCGCAGATATTTACTTAAAGCTTGAATACATGAATCCTGGAAGCTCCGTGAAAGACCGTATCGCTTTATCTATGGTTGAGGAAGCTGAAAAAGCAGGTCACTTGAAAGATGGTGACACAATTGTTGAACCGACTAGCGGGAATACCGGAATCGGTCTAGCGATGATCGCTGCTGCCAAAGGATATAAATCGGTGCTCGTTATGCCTGATACGATGAGTCAGGAGCGCAGAAATCTTTTGCGTGCTTATGGTGCTGACCTTGTTCTTACTCCTGGTAGTGAAGGGATGAAAGGGGCTATCAAAAAAGCTGCAGAGCTTTCAGAAAAACATGGCTATTTCATGCCTCAACAATTTAACAATGAAGCAAATCCGCTCATTCACGAGAAGACGACCGGACCTGAAATCGTTGAGCAAATGGGTGACCAGTTAGATGCATTTGTTGCAGGAATCGGGACCGGAGGTACGATTACCGGAGCAGGCAAAGTGTTGAAAGACCGCTATCCTGATGTGAAGATTTATGCTATTGAACCTGAAGGATCTCCAGTTTTATCTGGTGGAGATCCAGGGCCGCACAAGATTCAGGGAATCGGTGCTGGGTTTGTGCCTGGCATTTTGAACACAAAAGTGTACGATGAAGTTGTTCAGGTTTCAACAGAAGATTCCTTCGCTGCAGCACGGGAAGCAGCAAGAAAAGACGGGATTCTTGGAGGGATTTCATCTGGTGCTGCCATTCATGTGGCTAAACAGGTAGCGAAGAAACTAGGAAAAGGAAAGAAAGTCGTAGCGATTATCCCTAGTAATGGTGAGCGTTATCTTTCTACCCCTCTTTATCAATTCGATGAAGAATAAAAATAAGGAAAACTGCGTTCTTTTAACAGGACGCAGTTTTTTTATGTGGAGTGATAGAATTTTTAAAATGATGTAAGATAGGGGAAGAAGTTATAACGGAAAGAGGGAATATTTCATGGGATTCACTCTCAAAACAAGCAAAAAAACATATGACCT
>NZ_JRNX01000165.1 GCF_000786645.1 Halobacillus sp. BBL2006 | reverse complement strand
GTTTTGGCGTTTTCTCCTAATGTTTCGATTCTTGTTACTGGACGCGTGATTTTAGGTCTTGCAGTTGGCGGTTCAACGGCCATTGTACCTGTATACTTATCAGAAATGGCGCCTACAGACTCGAGGGGGGCTCTTGCTTCCTTAAATCAGCTCATGATCACGATCGGGATTGTGCTTGCCTATTTTGTCAACTACGCTTTTACCCCTATCGAAGGGTGGCGCTGGATGCTCGGACTTGCCTCGGTTCCGGCCATTGTTTTGATGATCGGTGTCTTATTCATGCCAGAGAGTCCAAAATGGTTACTTAAACAGAATCGTGAAAAAGAAGCACGGAAAGTTATGGGTCTCACTAGAAAACAAAGCGAAATTGACAATGAAATCAAACAGATGAAAAAAATCGAAGCGGAAAAAGAAAGTACGTGGGATGTCCTGAAATCAAAATGGGTCCGCCCGATGCTGATTGTCGGCAGTGGGATTGCTGTTTTCCAGCAATTCATCGGCATCAACGCCGTCATTTACTATGCGCCGACGATTTTCACAAAAGCCGGTCTTGGGGACTCTGCTTCAATTTTAGGGACCGTGGGTATTGGTATTCTGAATGTTCTTATGACGCTGGTGGCGATTGCTACGATTGATAAACTAGGAAGAAAGAAATTACTTTTGATCGGGAATGTGGGTATGGTAACAAGTCTTGCTGTATTGGCTACGATCCTGTTTACAACGGAACTTACGACAAGTGTTGCGTGGCTGACAGTCGTTTTTCTAGGATTATTTATCATTTTCTTCTCAGCTACATGGGGACCTGTCGTTTGGGTGATGCTGCCTGAACTCTTCCCGACGAAGGCAAGAGGAGCGGCCACCGGCTTTACCACACTACTCTTATCTGCCGCCAATTTAATCGTTTCGTTATTTTTCCCAATCTTGCTCGGGGCTATCGGTACCGCCTGGGTCTTTGTCATCTTTGCGGCTATCGGCGTACTGGCGTTTCTATTTGTCGCTAAATTCGTTCCTGAAACGAAGGGTAGAAGCCTTGAAGAGATTGAGCGTGACTTAC
>NZ_JRNX01000164.1 GCF_000786645.1 Halobacillus sp. BBL2006 | reverse complement strand
TGGAAAGCGAGTGATTTCCCGGACCTCCTTTTTTTATCCAAGGCAACGGAAATAGGAAAAAGTCTCGAAACTAATTCTTCTAGAATAGGGAGCTTAAATGGAATAAGAAAAATAGCAAAAATACAAAAGGTGTCCTGGATGGATAGGACACCTTTTGTATTAGCTGTTTGGTTCAAATAGGATGCAGCAATTTGTTTCCTTACAGATGATTAACACCCCGATGGGATTTCAGTCGAAACCATGCTACAATAGAATAAATGAATGACTATTCAGTGTGGAGGATTAAAAATGAAAACAATGAGGGATACAATTACACAACTCACTCTACCAACCCCTTATGCGGTAGGAGATGTACACTGTTACTTAATCAAAGGAGACCGTCTGTCTCTAGTTGATGCAGGGGTAAAGACAGAAGATGCATGGGAAGCTCTAGTTCAACAATTAAAAGATTACGGATATTCACCTGATGATGTAGAGCAGGTGATTCTAACTCACCATCATCCCGATCACATGGGATTGGTAGAGCGTTTCCCAAACTTAAAGCTTATCGCTGCTCATCCTAAGCTGCGTCCGTGGATCGAGCGCAACGAGGAATTCTTTTCAAGATATGAGAAGTTTTTTTATGACATGTATCTTGAAGCGGGTGTTCCTGATAAATATTTTGCAATTCTGAAGTCACTGAAGAAGCCGCTGAAATGGACTTCAAAAGGGGGGCTTGACCACGTACTTGTGGAGGGAGACCCAATTCCAGGACATGAGGAATGGAAGACCATTGAAACTCCCGGACATGCCCAGAGTCATATTTCTTTTTACCGGAGTGCGGACGTATCGTTAATTGGAGGCGATCATCTACTTGAACACATCTCTTCCAACCCGCTTCTGGAACCGCCTTTTGAAAAAGGGGAGAAGCGTCCTCGACCGATGTTGCAATACAGGGCATCAATGGAAAAACTACTCAAAAGAGAAATTGGAACGGTTTATCCCGGCCACGGAAAGATATTTGAGGGTGCTCACGAGTTGATCTGCTCTCGCTTGAAAAAACAAGAGGAGAGAGCGGAAAAAGTTTTGAACATGTTTGGTGATAAGTCTTTAAGTGCATATGAGGTATGTAAGCAATTGTTCCCCAAGCATATTGAGACCCAGTTTGGTTTAACGATGTCAGAAACCCTTGGCCAGCTGGACTATTTAGAACAACAAAGAAAATTAACATTCAAATATGAAGGTGAACGAAAATTATATTATGTAAACAGGTGATGTTCTCATGAATGAACGTGTAATAGGTAAAAAAGTATTGGTAACAGGAGCGTCTAGCGGAATTGGTCAATATTTAGCCATTCATGTAGCACAGCAGGGAGGTATTCCCATACTTGTTGCACGGACAGCTGATCGTTTAGCGGTTATTGCAGATAAAATAGAAGAATCTTTTGGTGTGGCCTGCTATTGGTATGAGGCTGATCTTTCTAATGACGCTGAATGGAAAGACGTTATTGATCGCATATGCTACGATCATGGATCGATTGATGCACTCATTAATAACGCCGGTATGGCAGTGTTCGACCTCGTTGCCGACGCCAAGTGGCAAGATATTGATCGAATGTTGTCCGTTAACGTGAAGTCTCTGTTTCGTACTACGCACCAAATATTGCCTCATTTTCTGCAGCAAGGGAAAGGCCATATTGTGAATATCGCTTCTCAGGCTGGGAAAATGGCTACACCAAAATCAGCTGTTTATTCTGCAACAAAGCATGCTGTACTAGGGTTTACCAATGCATTAAGAATGGAAGTTGAAAAAGAAGGGGTCTTTGTTACATCTGTCAATCTTGGGCCAGTAAGGACAAACTTCTTTCAACAGGCCGATCCTACTGGAAACTATGAAAGAGCAATGGATCGAATCATGCTTGACCCTAATCGTGTAGCGCTTGCTGTTGTCAATTCATTATTTACGAAGCAGCGCGAAATTAATTTACCAGCATGGATGGACTCCGGAAGCAAGGTGTATTCGATTGTTCCTGGACTAATGGAAAGAGCAATGCAAAAACAGTTTAATAAAAAGTGAAGGTGAAGCTTTGGATGTTGGATCCAAAGCTTTCTTCAGCTATCTTCAAAGTATTATAAACAAAAGCGTTGCGCTTCTGAATGCAATTTTCTATCATAGAAGAAATAGGAGGGATGTCTGATGAAATTATACATCACCGAAGAAGCTCGTGAGCAACTTGAGAAACTGAAGGATCCCGATCGACCGCTTATCCGTTTGTTCTATGATACCGAGGGTTGTGGATGCGGTGTAAATGGGCTGCCAACCATTCGTTTGGACAGTGAGCGTCGAGACACAGACCGTGAAGTTGATAATGATACGTATGAGGTTATCATTGACGACCAGCAAGCTACCTTCTTTAAGCCGAAAATGAAGCTAGACTTTAAAAAAGGGAGCTTCCGCCTCTCAAGTCCAGATGGTATTTTGAATCCGATCATATCGACGAAAGATGTCAGAGAAGGAGCGACCGTATGAGCAAGAAAAAGATAGATCAAGGTTCACTTGGAGAGCAACTGAACGCAGATGTGCTGTCAAAGCTTCGTTCCAAGAAAACGGAGCTCAAGAAACAAGAAGAAGTGAAACAGGAGGAAGAGCGCAAGAGAAGGATAGAGGAAACGAAGCGGAGAGAAGCAAACAAGAGCTTCGAGGAACTATTAAACGAAAGTGAATTAGATTGGAAAACATATAAAAAGTGAGTGTCCTTTTAAAGGATACTCATTTTTTTATGGAAAACATAATTATGATATTACAGTTGCCTAATCATACAAAACAGACCACTCTAGTCCTTTCTTTTGTAAAATACTTTCTTTGTAAAAGCAGCAAGCTCAAGTTTCTCAATGGTTTCGCAATAATTATCAATAATGTCCCCTTTATGGTGTTTGAGTGATTTTTTAAAGTAATGAATCGCTTTAAGGTCTTTGAACCAGTCGCCACCTTCTGCTTTTGGGTGAACCCAATTCTCCCAAACATTCAACAACCTGGGACTGTAGATGCGTGGTGTTTTACCCTCTGCAGCACACGGACGTGCTTGAGGGCGATGGGCAGACCCAGGTATCGTTTCTTTTACATCGTGGAAAATATGAGGCCAATAGTCACTTCTCGAGCCCGTATGCGGAGTGACTTTTGCCCATTTTGTTATTGATTCCAGTCTGCTTTCCACGGAATAGAGTAGTTGGTATAGTATTTTTCCTGTTGCGATTCGATCATGAAGCGAAGAAAAATGATGAACCGTATCCCCAATGACTTTTGGCTGCTGCTGGACAGGAGTAAAATAAGGGAAAAGAATCTGGTTCATGTCAAACAGGTCTTGTAATTTAAAGGAGAGAGTATCCAACACGTTTTGTTTGTATTGCTGGTTATGAATGACTCGTTCTTCAATGTAATTCTGTTCATTGATAATAAGAGCAACGGCCATAATATCTTTTTGTTTATGGTTCCAATAATATTGCCAGTTTGGTTCCATAAATGAAGATACGTTGAGTGCTGGAAGTAAATGAAAAAGTGGTTTTCTTTGTGCCTTACTTTCTTCATATAAAAGTAGCTGTGGATAAGCATCCTGGAAAATCAACCAGTTTCCTCTCTCTAAAAATACAAAAAAATCTACTTGCTCTTTTCCTGTCAGTAATTTTGGAATGAACTCCCCTTTTAGATCCGTCATGTTCCATCCAGCGTTCCTTGAAACAAGATGAGCAAGGAACGCCCAGTGTAATTCAGGGTTTTTTAAGTAAAAGTCGAGGTAGGCTTGTGTTCTCGTGACATTGTTCACATTTTGTTCTCTGGTCTTTGAACGAATACGTTCTAAGATCTTATCTTCCTTCGTGTTTAGTGAAAGAGGAGGATTGCCTTGTCGTAGTTTCTTTTTTAATGCTTTTTTTAAGGCGGATGGGAAGGTCATTAAAGGGCTCCTTTCTAAAGAATTTCTATAAATATTTTTGAATAGATATGATGATAAAACAGAGGAAAAGAGTTGATGGAGATGAATAGCAGCATCGAATCGGAAATCAACCGTCTCATTCAGTTACTAAATAAGGAACAATCCCGCGATGGATCGTGGAACTATGCATTTGAAACTGGTATTATTACAGACGCCTACATGATCATTTTATTGCGTTTATTAGAAATCCATGACGAAGAATTGATCGATCAGTTAGTAGGAAGAATCATAAGCAAGCAACAAGAAAATGGGGCATGGAAGCTCTTTTATGATGAAGAGTCTGGAAACTTATCCTCTACGATCGAAGCTTATACAGCTCTGCTTTTTTCTGGAAAATACAAAAAATCAGATCCTGAGCTAGTCAAAGCCCGCACATTCATAGTGGAGAGAGGAGGCGTCAAAAATTCCGAATTGTTCACGAAAATCCTACTCTGCCTTATAGGTCAGTACCCTTGGCCGAAAAAGAATCCCATACCGATAGAAGTCATTCTCCTTCCGCCTTCTTTTCCAGTCAATATATTTGATATATCTGTCTTCGGTCGTGCCAATATTATTCCTATTCTTCTCCTTGCTCATAAAAAATATCAGAGTATATCTATTTATACCCCTGACTTATCAGACATTGGGGGAGGGAAAGGGAGGAACGAAGATGATTCATTTGTAGGAGAATCTATAGCAGAAGAATGGAGAAATTATTTTACTTACTTAATTGATGAAATCAAATCAAAGGTGCATACGCTTTTCCATTTTGAAAGCGAGGCGATTGCTCAAGCTAAGAATTACATGCTTACTCGTATTGAGCCGGATGGAACTATGCTCAGTTATTTCAGCTCGACCTTCTATATGGTGATGGCTCTTAGATCGGTAGGATATAAAAAAGATCATGCTGTCATTCTGAAAGCCATAGAAGGTTTGAAGTCAATTGCCTGTAAAATTGACGGATACACTCACATGCAATATACGACAGCAGATGTCTGGAATACGGCGCTTATAAGTGATGCTTTGCAAAAGTCAGGTGTACCTGCGGACAACTCAGTAATCAAGCAAGCCAACTCTTATCTCCTTTCACGACAACAGTATAAGTTCGCTGATTGGATGATTCATAATCCTGAAACTTTACCTGGTGGGTGGGGTTTTTCTGACATCAATACGCTCAATCCTGATGTTGATGATACAACGGCCAGCTTACGCGCATTACGAAGTATGTTCTCTACTCAGACAGATGCCATCCAGGCATGGAATAGAGGAGTACAGTGGACGCTTTCTATGCAAAACCCAGATGGTGGGTGGCCGGCATTCGAACGAAGAATTGATAAGGAGTACCTAACCTTTCTCCCACTTCAAAAAGCGGAGTTCATTCTAACTGATGCTTCTTCAGCTGATTTGACAGGAAGAACCCTTGAATTCCTCGGAAATTACACAAATATGGATTCTCATAGTCCTCCGATAGTTAAAGCAAAGAAATGGCTCAAAAACAATCAACGTAAAGATGGCAGCTGGTATGGCCGTTGGGGGATTTGTTACTTATACGGTACTTGGGCTGCTCTAACAGGGTTGATGGCTTGTGAGGAAAAGAAGTCGTCACCTGCGGTTCAACGGAGTGTGAAATGGTTGTCTGAAATTCAAAACAGGGACGGTGGATGGGGAGAATCTTGCAATAGTGATATAGAGAGAAGGTATGTCCCTCTTGGGTCAAGTACATTGACGCATACATCCTGGGCGCTGGATGCTCTAATTGCTGTAATTGATAAGCCAAGTCCAGCCATTGATCGTGGTATTCAATATCTAATTACAAATGGAGAAAAGAATGAATGGACAGAAGATTATCCAAAAGGACAGGGAATGGGAGGTGCCTTTTACGTCCACTACCACAGTTATCGTTTTATTTGGCCCTTGATGACTCTAGCCCATTATCAAAACAAATTTCTTTGATAGAACAGGAGCTATCTGTATAGCTTCTGTTCTTCTTATTGTTGGCTGAATAGAATTTTAATAGAAAAATATTATCGAAATATATTAAATGTTAAAGGATTGTCGAGAAGAGAAATAGAACTTTATATAGAAGAAGATCGTACGATCAATCTGAATACTAAGGGTGAGCAAATGGTTACACAAAAGAAAGCTGATGTCTTAGATCAATTGTCCTTAGGTGTGCTGGTGATTGATTTAGAGTACCAAATCATTCACATTAATAGACAAGGGAAGAGATTACTCCAAGTGGAGGGGTTACATTTAATTGGAAAGAGCGTGTATGAGCTTTTCCCTGATGCTCCAGAAGAAGTTCGGCATGTGGAACGTACGGTTGAAAAACTTGAGGAAGTCAAAGTTGATGCGATGCCTTATCATTGGGGAAACCATGACATGTATTTATCCATTCAAACGAAATTGTTGAAGGAAAGTGACGAAGTGTATGGTGCAATGGTCGAGTTTACCGATGTGACTCAATATTATGAGAGGGAGCAGAAATTAACCGAGTGGATGGAAGACATGTCCGTTAATGTCATCCCGCTATCAGATGGAATTGCCTTACTGCCCTTACAGCCTATCTTGGACCAAATCGAGTTTCAGTATATCCTTGATCGCGGTTTACATAATGTCGCCAATATGAATGCAAACAGGCTGATCATTGATTGTTCTACTATCTCCCGAGTAGATGTGGTTTTTTTTGACAAACTATCTAAGTTAATCCAATCTCTCGCACTAATGGGAACGAGTGTTGTCATTTCTGGGATGAAGCCTGTATTAGCAACCACCTGGGTGGCCTCCAACGTTCCACCGATGAAAGTTCAATTCTATACCACTTTGCAAATCGCACTGAGGGAGCTGTACCAATAATCAGAGGTTAAACAACCTTTTAAGCAGAAGGTGAACTATTTTGAAAGAAATCTATCCATTGATGCAACGAACTTTTGATAAAGAAAAATTCTCAGGCACAATTTGTTTTCAAGGACCTAACGGTGTGGAGCTGCAAATGTCCTCCGGCTTAGCTAATCGATCTGAAAAGCGGGGTAATGATGACCAAACAAGATTCGCAATTGCGTCAGGGTGTAAAGTGTTCACCGCCGTTGCTATCTGCCAGCTGATTGAAGAAGGAAGGCTGAATTTCGATACACCTTTGCATACTCTGCTTGGTCACGAATTTCCTCAGTTCGATAATCGAGTTAACATCCATCATTTGCTGACACATTCTTCGGGGATTCCTGATTATTTTGACGAGGCCGAAACAGATAATTTTGAAGACTTATGGGTTGAAATACCTGTGTATGGGTTGAGGGAAGTTAGAGATTTTTTGCCGCTTTTTCAAAATAAGCCGATGAGCTTTGCTCCTGGTCATCATTTTCATTACAACAACGCCGGGTATATCGTACTTGGTTTAGTAGTGGAGTCCATTACTGAAAGGTCATTCCAAGAGTATATAGAAGAGAATATTTTTAAGTTATGCGATATGAACGATTCTGGTTATTTTTCAATGGATCAGCTTCCTGAGAATACCTCTTACGGTTACATAAAAGGCGAAGATGGACGTTGGCGGTCGAATATTTATTCTGTACCTGTCAAAGGAGGAGCGGATGGTGGGGCTTATGTTACCGCTCCGGATATGGTCAGATTTTGGGAAGCCTTGATGAACGAGAAAATACTATCCGTCTCAATGAAACGTGAATTACTTACACCACGAATTCAAGTGAAGGAAGGGATCTTCTACGGTTACGGTTTGTGGATGAATATAGAAGATGATCAAGTATATAAATATCATGTGATGGGGTACGACCCAGGTGTGAGTTTTCATTCCTCCTTTTACCCGGAAACCCGTTCATCGTTGGTTGTACTTTCTAACCATAGCTCAGGAGCGTTTGAGATAATGAAGGCAATGGAAAATCAATTAATATGCAGGAGAAGTAAGACTGCTGAATAGACATTATGTCTTATACTATAGCTACATACAGAACTGAAAAAATCATAAAAAAGTGTGAGTGATCCACTCACACTTTTTTATCAATAGAGAACAAATGTGACAACAAAATATAGTACGGTCATCAAAAGCGAAGGCGCAGCATATCTCCATTGACTAATTGTATTGTTCGGACGCAGCAATAAATAAATAACGACAATGGTCATTACGAGTCCTAATATGGCAACGAATATTTGCGAAGTGCCAACAGCAGCAAGAATGGCTCCCTTACGATATAAAACGTCTGTTAACACAAGCAATTGTATGTTAAACAAGTTGCTTCCAAGAATCGATCCGATTGCCATATTGTAGTTTGCTAATTTGAAAGAAGCCAGTACGGTAACCAATTCAGGCAAAGAAGTGGATGCAGCGATTAGGAAGCTGCCTACGAAACTTGCATTCATGCCTGATGCTTCTGCTAAGCGGTCACCTGCTATGGAGAGGATACTTCCTGCCCCAAATACGACGATCGCAGCAATGCTAAACCCTATAACTGCAGTTCTTAATGAATAAGAGTTTGCAGGCTTATCATTTCCTTCTGAATCTCCACTGGATACGAGTTTCATGGATCCGATGTACAGAAGGAGAATGATCAACATTTCGATTCCTACTCCAAATAACTGTAACGACCCCGGAACCACTAAAGTGAGGATTAATATGGACGAAAACAATAATCCGATCACAGCAGAGGGGATATTTGCCGAGTGATCGACCCTTTGAAAGAGTCGCCGCTTTCGGTAAATGAGATCGATAACAGCTAAGATTAATAAATTAAAAACGTTACTGCCAAGCATATTGCCTACTGCAATATCAGGGTTATTAATATATACAGCTGTTAAACTCGTTGTCAGCTCCGGAAGTGAGGTAGCTCCTGCAATAAGAAATGTACCGACTACTGCTCCACTCAGTGCAGATTTCTTACTGATAACATCTCCGAACTGATTGAGATAAATGGCAGCTGTAACAACAACAGCAGCAGCTAGGAAAAAAACGAGATAAACCATATAAGTCTCCTCTCCGCCAGGCATAGAAAAAGACCCTGGCACAAAAAGTTTGTACCAAGGTCTGGCGTACTAATCAAATAGCCTGATGAACCAGGTGGCTTGCACCGTAATGATGATTCAACAGCCGTATACCGGTCGCTACTCCCCTTGTTACTTCCAATGTATGCTTGTTCCTGTTTTTTGTCAATAGATTTGAACGGTATGGGACGTATTGAAGTTATGAGAGTGATAGAAATGTAAAATGAAACTAATAAACGAAAGAAAGTAGGAAGAAAATGTCCAACATTACACACTATAATCAGAAAGTATGGAATAAAAAAGTAGAAGAAAACGTTAGTTATACCCAACCAGTGAGTAAAAGTGTAATTGAAAAAAGTAACTCCGGAAACTGGGAGATTTCCGTCACTGCCTCAAGAAAAGTTCCGAGAGATTGGTTTCCAGAGAATATAAGAGGGATGAAAATCCTTTGCCTGGCCTCAGGTGGAGGACAGCAAGGCCCTGTGTTAGCGGCAGCAGGAGCTGATGTGACGGTTGTCGATATCTCAGAAAGACAGCTGGAACAGGATCGCCGTGTGGCTGAAAGAGATCACCTGTCTCTGAAAACGATCCAAGGCGAAATGACCAATCTGCATTTTTTGGATGAAGAATCATTTGATCTTATCGTCCACCCTGTGGCAAACCTCTTCATAGAAAACGTCCGTCCCGTATGGAAAGAAGCATTCAGAGTTTTGAAGCAAAATGGAAGCTTAATTTCTGGATTTATGAATCCTGTTCTTTACTTGTTTAATGATGATAAAGAAGCAAAAGGAATACTCGATGTTCAATATAAGATTCCTTACTCTCCAATTTCTACAGGAGAATCTGATCATTTCACTGAAGCAGGAGAAGCTTTGGAATTCGGACATACGCTTGAAGATCAGATACAAGGTCAGACTGATGCTGGATTCCTCATTGCAGGCTTCTATGAGGACGACTTCGGCGGTATTCGTACTGTTGATCAATATATTAAGACGATGATCGCTACGAGAGCAATTAAAATGGGAGTTTGAGGGGTAATTAATTGAAACTGCATCAGTCCATACGCATAGAAATTTAATGACCTGTATACGGCGGTGCTGTCTATTTTCCGAAAGTTGTTTGGGTTATTCATCTTAAGTTTGGTTATTCCTTTGCTTTTGCAAGGATGTGGGAGAACGGATAAGGTGTTTCAAGGTGAAAGTGAACATTGGAAGGTGAAGTATAAAATCACTTCAGTAGATGAAGAAGAATTTAAGTGAATGACTTTTGAGTATAAGGGGGATGAAACTGTTCAAATATGCGTTCGGCGAAATAGATTCTTCGAACACCTATTTGTTGATTACCTCACCAGAATAGACACATACATTTAATACCTTTTTGGCTGCGAACATTGCTATGAAGACGAAATAAAAGAAGGATTGGATGTAACCATTCAGTGGAATGATCAAGAAGAAAACGATGGAATTTCAAAAGGCTGAATGAAGATAATTATTAGAAGCACAGTTCGAGATTCAGTGCTTCTCACAAATACATATTGGCTTTGAAGGAGAGGAAGAGTTAAAATGCGTGGGAAATTGATGAGAGTTGGAACCACTTATATTCCAGTTCATGATGTCGAGAATTCTGTAGACTGGTATACTCATCACTTAGGTGCACAATTAAACTATCAAGATCATCACAAAGCGATTATCGACCTAGCTAATCAAAGTTTCTTCTTAGTGAAAGCGAGTAGTAATGAGAACTGCAATTTTATAGATACACAAGGGGAAAAAAGGTTTTCACAGACATTTGAAGTAGACGGTTTGAAAGAACTCGAATCTTAACATCAGTACCTGAGGAGTGCAGGTGTCACTGTCGGAAACGTAGAGGATCGAGGACATCCAGGGAAAAATTTCGTTTTTACTGATTTGGATGGGAATATGTTTGATGGTTGGAGTGGGTTGAGTCCTTCATTTAATAGAGACAATTAGCAGCATGAGTCTCGATCCAGCTTTTTTTCAAAAGTTTTCAAGTTCCTAAATTAAAGAAAAAGCACGACGCCATGTGAACTGCTTTGGTGTTGTGCTTTTTCTTATAATGAAAAGTTGTGTAGTCGCTCCTCCATATTTTTCCTTAAAAGTACAGACACAATTGTCTAGGGCGGTACCATAAGATAGAAAGATGACTTCAAATATAAGGAGGCTTCTTGTATGTTTGTCAATTCAGACGGATTATCTTCTTTTTATCATAATGGAGGACCAAATCGAGGGCAGAATGATACGAAACTCATTCAGGATATAAAAAAAGCAATTGATGGAGAATACAGTGCTATCAGTTGTTATAAACAGTTAGCGGAGAATGCACCGATGGCAGAAGAGATGAAACAAATACGGGAAATTCGCCAGGATGAAATCAGACACTTTCAGACATTTAGTCAGATTTACACAATCTTAACTGGTCAAGAGCCATCTCCAAAAATGGGGGGTGAATGTCCAGCAGAATATCGAGAAGGATTGGTGGCAGCATTTAAAGATGAGCAAGAAACCGTTGACTTCTATCTGAATATCTCCGAGCAGGCGAAGGATTTGAAAATTAAAGAGGCGTTCAGGCGTGCTGCGGCTGATGAACAAAATCATGCGGTTTGGTTTCTTTTTTACTTAAATCGAACGAATTCACCTACTACAGTAAATCGACAAAATTCTGAAGACTATGGGGCGAAAGGAGCGCTGAATGCAACAGAACTTTCATTTCCGGAAGCCCTGACGTATGCCCTTCAAGATGAATATTTGGCACAATCCAGATACGATAATATTCTTAGTGAATTTGGGGAAATACAGACATTTTCGAGAATAAAACAAGCAGAACTCCGACATATTGATGCGCTGCTTACATTATTTTCACGTTATCAAATTTCGATACCTGAAAATGACTCTGTCCAGTACGTGTCTACACCAGAAAACATTAAAGATGCCTATGCGAAAGGAGTAGAAGGGGAAATTGATAATATCGCTATGTACGATAAATTTTTATCTTATCAAATTCCTGATGATGCCAGAATCATTTTCACACAGTTGCGCAATGCATCGGTCAACCATCTTCAAGCTTTCCGAAGAGGGTTAGCGAGAGAAAAATCATGATTATTCTAATGAGTTTAATTGAAGGTGCACAAATCTAACTGATTCAACCTGAATATCTAGTCTAAGACCTAAACTAAATAGTTATTGAAACTGTCTAAGTAATTTATGTTTTGTGAAAAGGATATGATAAAATCATAAATGAATGAAATATTCGGTAATTTCTGAAGTACCATTCGAGAGAGGTTGTGAAATGGCTTATAGTCGAAATACTATGGCCGGATTAACGATCTCTCCAGGTACAAATAGGAGGGAATCGATGATTATTAGAGAAGCATCATCTAAGGAAGCGGACCTTTTAAGTAAGATCGCCATTCAATCCAAAGGACATTGGGGTTACGATGATTGGTTTTTGAATACATGTAAACAAGATTTAACCTTAACCGAAGATTACATAGAAGAAAATCCAACGTTCGTCATAGAAAAAGATCATGAAATTCATGGATTTTATAGTTTGCTGCTTGTTAAGCATAAAGTCGACTTTTTCTTTATTTCTCCTGATTCGATTGGTCAAGGAATGGGAAAAAAACTTTGGGAGCATTTGATTCAATTATCAACAGATTGCAATCTATCATTTCTTACCATTGATTGTGATCCTCACGCAGAAGGCTTTTATAAGAAAATGGGAGCGAAGAGAATTGGTGAAATCGAATCGACGGTTTTTCCAAGCCGAACTCTACCACTTCTTGAGATTACCTTTGAAAAGAATCAAAAAACTCGTAGTGAAGAAGAAATGATGAGACTAATTCTGAACTATGGGGAAAGTCATTCCAACATTCGAGGGATAATCATGAATGGTTCAAGGGTAAACCCAAACGTGGAGCCTGATCAATTTCAGGACTATGATATTGTGTATTTTGTAACGGACACGAAGCCGTTTGAAAAAGAGAAGAATGTGCTTCCTTACTTCGGAGAAATTATGATTATGGAGAAGCCAGAGGATAAAATATTACCGGCACCTTTAGGTGATGGTCGTTTTACTTATCTCGTTCAATTTATGGATGGCAACCGAATTGATATGCATTTTGTGCCTCTTAATACTAGGGAACAAGCGATTAAAGATAGTTTAACAGAAATCATATTGGACAAGGATGACCTATTTCCGGAGCTGCCTGCACCAAGTGACAAGAGCTATTGGATTGAACCTCCAACTGAGAAGTTGTATCAAGATTGCTGCAACAGCTTTATTTGGGGCCTCGGCTCACACATTCCAAAAACGATCTATCGTAAAGAATTACCATTGTTAATGACGTTAATTGATGTCGTTCTGCGCGAGCCGCTTGTCCATATGCTCAAGTGGCACATTGGTTCGGAAAAAGGGTATCGCGTATCTATAGGGAAAGGAGGAAAATATCTGGAAAGGTGGTTGGAGCCAGAGATTTGGGCAAAGTACACCCAAACTTATTCTAACAGTGACTATGAAGAAATACGGAAGTCGTTGTTTGTGTTTCAGGACCTCTTTAATGAGCTGGCATTAAAAGTCG
>NZ_JRNX01000163.1 GCF_000786645.1 Halobacillus sp. BBL2006 | reverse complement strand
CGGCTCGAAAGTGGAGCAGGTGATGGACACAAGGACTATGTCTTCAGAAAAACACCCGACACCTGTAGAATTTGTCCGTGGTCAAGAAGAGGATGTTATATCATACATTATTCAACCTATTATCGCACAGGGTGATCCGATTGGTTGTGTAGTTGGCTTTAACAAAGAAGGATCTCCAATTGATGAGGGTTCCAACAAAGCGGTTCAAACAGCGGCCAGCTTCCTTGCAAAACAAATGGAATAGACACTAGGTCAGGTCCGTAACGGTAAAGGATCTGGCCTTTCGTATGATATAATGAGAAAGCACGATATATCTATACAGAGAAAGGGTCCACAATGACCAATCAAACATCACAATCAGTCGTTAAAGGGGCATTAATTTTAACGCTCGCAGGGTTAGTCAGTAAAATCCTGAGTGCAGGATATCGAGTGCCTCTTCAAAATATTACTGGGGATCTTGGCTTTTATATTTACCAGCAAGTTTACCCCATTCTAGGGATGGCGTTGATTCTCTCTTTATATGGATTTCCGGCTGCCATATCAAAGCTGGTGTCTGAGTTGAGGGAGGAAAAAGAGTTCCTTTCATTCCCTTCGTTTTATTTGCCAGTGTTCGGCTGGCTTATGGGAATTTGCGGTCTCATATTTGTCATAGGATTCACACAAGCGCCTGGCATAGCTGCTGTCATGGGGGATGAAAAGCTCATTCCATCCTTACGGTCGGCTTTTTTTGTGTTCCTGCTTGTGCCTTTTGTCTCTCTTTTTCGTGGCGTTTTCCAGGGGATGAATCAAATGAAGCCAACCGCTGTCTCACAAGTAGTGGATCAATTGATACGTGTGAGTGTAATCATTGTGACCGCTGTTTTGGTCGTGAAATTCGATCATATGTATGCGGTCGGAATAGGCGCCTCTGTTGCTTCCTTTTTAGGCGCATGCGGAGGACTGGGAGTATTACTGTTTTTTGTTAAAAGGCAGTCCATATGGAAGAATAAGCGCTGGAATTCATCCGTATCTTACATACAAACGATTTTATTTTATGGTCTGTTCATTTGTTTGAACTACACTTTACTCTTATCACTACAACTGGTTGATTCTTTCTCACTTGTTCCGGGGCTTTTAAAGGCAGGAGAAGGACTGGAAGCTGCTCGTGTCCTCAAAGGCGTTTTCGATCGCGGCCAGCCTTTGATTCAACTGGGTACTGTCCTCGCTTCTTCCATTGCTTTAGCTTTAATTCCATCAGTGACGAGAAAGCGTTTTGAAAAAGATCCGGACGAAGTTAAAAAGTATATGTACACGTCAACGAAAGTCAGTCTCCTCATCGCTTTAGGCGCAACGGCGGGGTTAATCGTCTTATTTCCCGAGATTAATCAATTGTTCTTTCAAAACACTGAGGGTACAAGCGCACTAAGAATACTCATGATCGTCATTGTTTTTGCTTCCGTTTCTTTGACCACCTCTTCCGTCTTACAGGGACTTGGATACATTCGTCACACGGCTGTTTTGATTCTAATCGCTATAGGATTAAAAGCTATAGGAAATTACTGGCTTATTCCTCATTTAGAATTACACGGGGCGGCTGTTGCTTCTATAATGGCTGTAACTTTCGTTTTAGGAGGAAATGTCGTACTCTTAGGGAAAGAATTCCCATTGAACGAATGGATGACGATGCCCTGGCTGTCCATTACGGGCGCCTTAACCGGCATGATTTTACTGCTGATCTCATTCCGAGGTTTAGGAGAGAAGGTTATGACGTATGGACGAGTCTCCTTGCTTGTGTACACGTTGTCACTAACGGCATTTGGGGCGATTGTGTATTTCTTATTGTTATTGATTCTAGGGGCTTTTACAAGAAAAGAGCTGGAACCGATGCCTTTTTATAACACGTTGCAACGACTACTTCCGAAAGGGTTGAAACCATGACCACGATTACAGTATTAGGCTTAGGTGCAGGCGATACGAATCAGTTACCGCTCGGCATCTACCGCCAATTGATGAAAGAAGATAAACCTGTGTATGTACGTACAATGGACCATCCAGTATTACAAGATTTACAAAAAGACGGGCTGAGTTGCCAGAGCTTTGATGCAATATACGAAGACCAAAAAGATTTCAAGGATGTTTATGAGACAATTGTGGAAAAGCTTTTGGAGGAGGCGAAGGGTGAGGAATTGCTGTATGTCGTTCCAGGTCATCCTATGCTTGCTGAGAAGACTGTTCAGCTTCTAATTGAAAAACGCGATCAAGGCCACATTCAGCTTGTCATTCAAGGCGGTCAGAGTTTCTTAGATGCTACTTTTACTGCTTTGGAGATCGATCCAATCGAAGGGTTTCAATTTTTGGACGCTACCGATCTTAAAAGAGAAAGGCTTCAATTATTGAATCATACCATCTTATGTCAGGTGTATGATGCGATGATCGCTTCTGAGGTTAAGTTGACCCTTCTTGAAGATTTGCCGGCCGATTATCCGGTTACGATCGTAACAGCAGCGGGAAGTTATGAGGAGCGGGTGAATACCGTTCCACTAGAAGACCTGGATCGAAGTGTGGAAGTGAACAACTTAACGAGTGTGTATGTTCCTCCAGCACCACGAGAAAAGCTGAATCATCAATTTTTCCGATTACGAGAAGTCATTAGCATTTTGAGAGGGCCGGACGGGTGTCCATGGGACCGAAAGCAAACTCATGAATCCTTACGTAAGTATCTGATCGAAGAAGCGTATGAATTCATAGATGCTGTGAATCGACAGGACGATGAGCATATGGTGGAAGAGCTTGGTGATGTGCTTCTGCAAGTCATGTTGCACAGTCAAATCGGAGAAGATGAAGGGTTTTTCTCTATTGATGACGTAATAGTATCGGTAACAGATAAAATGATCCGCCGTCACCCCCATGTGTTTGAACATGTCACCGTCAATGATGCAGACGAGGTCGTGACGAATTGGGAGGCAATTAAGCAAGAAGAAAAAGGTGAGAAGTCTTCTTCAATCCTTGATTCGGTGCCGAATAGCTTCCCTGCTTTACTGCAGGCGGAAGAGCTTCAGAAGAAAGCTTCAAAAGTAGGCTTTGATTGGGATTCTGCAGACCTTGTCATTGAGAAAGTGAAGGAGGAGTGGCAGGAATTTCAAGAGGCGCGGGAACAAGAAAATAACGAAGAAATGGAAAAGGAATTTGGGGATTGGCTATTCGCAATTGCTAATCTAGCCAGACATTACAAATTAAATAGTGAGAATGCTCTTCAACGCACAAACCAAAAATTCAGAACGAGATTTTCGGCTATGGAAAAATCAGCCGCTAGCGAAAACCGTTCTTTGGAAGACTACGATTTAGAATCTCTCGAAGCACTTTGGGTTCAAGCTAAAGAACAATATAAAGGAGTGGAATAATATGCGATTAGATAAATTTCTAAAGATCTCCCGTTTAATTAAACGTCGGACGTTGGCTAAGGAAGTCGCTGACCAAGGAAGGATCAGCATCAACGGTAATCAGAGCAAGGCGGCAAGCAATGTTGCCATCGGAGATGAATTGACCATTCAGTTCGGTCAAAAGGTGCTGACGATTGAAGTGAAATCCTTGAAAGAAAATGTGAATAAAAATGAAGCGGCTTCGCTTTACGAAATTAAAAAAGAAGAGCCTGTGAAATAACAAAGAGCCACTGCTGATTAAGCAGTGGTTTTTCGTTACCATAGAAAATATTGGAGTACATAGGATAAAAAAAGAGCGTCCCATCTCTTTCGCTTTTCTGGTGCGCAGCGGAGTTTTTCTAACTTCCCCCCGTTCTAATTGCCGGCTTTTTTTCATAGCTTGTACTAGAGAAGGGGGCTGTTAGAGATGGAAATCTACGATAAAAATCAAACCTTGCGCAGTCAACAACAAGTTGAACACAATGTTAAAATATGGAATAGAAGAAACATGGAAATTTCAGGGGTGAAAGAGGTCGACAGCTTTGATAGTGAAGAATTTTTACTACAAACTTCTATGGGATATTTAGTCATCAGGGGACAAAATCTTCAAATGAAGAACTTGGATCTTGATTCTGGTATCGTTGCAATCAAGGGAAAAATGTATGAAATGTCATACTTGGACGAGCACCAAGGGGAGAAAGCTAAAGGGTTGTTTAGCAAGCTGTTCAAATGACCCTTACGACGCAATTCATTACCATTCTTACAATGCTTGCTGGTGGTGCGTTTGTCGGCGCATCCTTAGATACTTTTGAACGATTCTTTCATAATCGAAATAAAAAAAGCTGGCTTGAAATTATTTATCAACTGTTATTTTGGTTGTTTCAAGCTGCTTTTCTCTTTTACATTCTTTATTTAGCGAACTACGGAGAGCTCAGAGTCTATGTATTCGTTGCTCTCGTCTGTGGATACGCCAGTTATCGTGCACTCTTTCAGAACCTTTACTTAAAAGCACTTGAAGTTGGAATAAGGGTTGGCACAGCTATTCTGAGAACAGTGAAGAAAATAATCTATCATCTTGTCATATGGCCGATAAAATCCATGATTTTCCTAATTTTTTCTTTACTTATTGGTGTTTATAAGATACTTTTAAAGGGTATAATCTTATTGTTTGTTGTCGTATTTTATCCAATTAAGCTTATTCTTCGGTTGATTTGGCGATTAGTGCCGAAAAACATGAAAAATTACTTAAGGGATTTAGCAGGGTTTTTGGATAAAATAAAGAATACAATGAGCAATTGGAAAAAAAGATTTAAAAAGTAAAGGAGGTCGAGCTACATGGCAAAAAAACAGCCGGAATCGGTTGCACGCTTAGATTCTACATACATGAAGCACTACGATGCCTATATGGAAAGACACCAGAAGAAGAAGAAGCGTTTAGTTCGCCGACTGGTTATGTTTGCCCTGTTAGTCACGATCGTAGCGGGTTCCATGGTAATGTATCATATGCAACAACAAAGGCTGTATTCGGAAAAGCATGAGCAATTCGAACAATTGAAACAGGAGAAGGCCGCTTTGGAAAAAGAGGAGAAAGACTTGAAAGAGGAAATTGAACTCTTGAATAATGAAGAGTATGTTTTGCAGATTGCAAGGACCAATTATTTCTTTTCAAAAGAAGGCGAAATCATCTTTAAAATACCGAATGAAGACCCTTCATATTGACACTCTTTTCAAAGCTTATATATAATATATAAGAAGGATAATTTTTTTATCGAAAACTTAAGGAGGAGCATTTTTTTTATGTCAATTGAAGTAGGCAGCAAGCTGCAGGGTAAGGTAACAGGAATCACTAATTTCGGAGCGTTCGTTGAGCTTCCTGATGGGAAGACCGGTCTCGTTCACATTAGTGAAGTTGCCGACAACTATGTTAAGGACATTAATGATCACTTAAGCCAAGGAGATCAGGTTGAAGTGAAGGTTATTAATGTTGGAGATGATGGTAAGATTGGTTTATCCATCAAAAAAGCAAAAGAAA
>NZ_JRNX01000162.1 GCF_000786645.1 Halobacillus sp. BBL2006 | reverse complement strand
TTCTTTTTTTTACTTGTTCATCAACAACGTGAAAAACATAATCTTAAAAGTATATCAAATAGATGGCCCCTGCTAAGATTAATCTGTAAATCGCAAAAGGAAGCAGTTTTATCTTATTGATGAGCTTCAAGAAGAACTGAATTGTAAGATAGGCAAACATAAAGGCACTCAAGAAACCTACAGCAAATAAAGGCAGAGCATCGATCGAAAAAAACTCTAGATTTTTATATAGAGAAAGACCGCTGGCTCCCAGCATGATTGGCACCGCCATAATAAAAGTAAAGTCAGCGGCTGATCGGTGACTCATACCGAACATCACACCAGCAGAGATCGTGGATCCTGATCGAGAAAATCCTGGCCAAAGGGAAAAGCATTGAACTAATCCAATAAGAAAGGCTTGTTGATAGGACATTTGATCCACTGTTTGAACCTTTGGGGTATCAGAGGCTGTAAAATCTGCTACGATCATTAATACAGCTCCCAGTACTAATCCAATCATCACAGTTTGAACCGTAAAGAGATATTGGTCAATGAAGTCTTCCAGCAGCAATCCCAGAATCGCAGCAGGAAGTAGCCCAACGAATACTTGACTTATTTTTAATCTTCTATTTTTAACATCTTCCGAGTATTCCTTTAAACCTAATAACAATAAAAACTTTTCTTTGAAAATGACCACTACAGCTAAAATGGATCCAAGCTGTACAACGACTTTAAAAGTATTGGCAATCGAGATTCCCAAAAACGCTTTGGAATGCAGCCACATTTCGTCGACGATGATCATATGTCCAGTGGATGATATTGGTGCAAATTCCGTCAAACCTTCAAACATCCCTAATATAATCACCTTCAGAAAATGAATGAGATCCATGCTCTTCCTCGCTTCATTATTTTTTAAAAGAGGGAAAGGAGGTTTCTCCTTCCCATCTATTTATCTAACACCAACCATTTGTTTGATTTCCTCGATATTGAACATGCTCCAAGAAAAATCAACCCAATAGTCCCCCCAATCAACACCTGTGACCACTCCAGATATAAAAATGACTCCGAACAACACTAAAAGTGTAAAAATGGACACAATAAAGCATTCTATTTGTTCTTTATAATTTTGCATTTACTAATTCTCCTTATCAAATCACGTGCTTTTTACGTGATGATCATTCACTCAATTTAACGGCTCCTATCATTAGAACCAGGCAATGCATGAATGAAGAAGAATTAGAAATCAAAGATAATTAGAGTTGAATTTTCGCTGGAGTAAGAATCCCATAACCGCTGATTTGACCACCGGGCGGATCATAGGTCTCTTAGAACGCCTCTTTTTTAGTAGAAAAAGTAAAAATAGAAGGGCGTGCGCTTCCGACGTCTTCCCTTTTTCTAAAGCAGGCGTTGGACGTAGAGGAAGATATTCATGCTCAGAGATGGTAATCGCTGAAGTATTGAACAAGAACTTCTCAGGATTAGGTTTGAATGTAATCTCTGAAACATCTTGGTTTACAAATAGAAAAACAATGAGCACGACCAATAGTATAGGAAATTTGAACATCTTCATCTCTTCGTCCTCCTTTCTATGCCTATTATATCAATGATTGTAAAAGACTAGCACATAATTTGTAAAAATCAGTTACATGCTAAAAGACTGGTCCATGACGATGTTGACAATTAAAGATACTTGTCTTATAACATGATATTTTTTGTGATAAAGAATTTTAAATAACAAATTAGAAAATGTATGTAATTCAGCAAACGTGCAGTAATCTGGAAGACTCGAATTAGAGATGTATGTGTGGAATAAGGGGCGTAGGGGAATAACTCGCTTTCCGTGGGCGTATGCTGTGCCTCCTCAGGCTGTCGCCTTCCGGGGTCTCATCTAATCCGCTTATCCCTTTGTGCTATCTAGTTCCA
>NZ_JRNX01000161.1 GCF_000786645.1 Halobacillus sp. BBL2006 | reverse complement strand
ACAACTAGCGAAATTTAATCACTTTATCAATGAAGGATAATAAAAAAAGTTATGTCGATCTTATTGGTCGGCATAGCTTTTTTATATGAAAAAGATAGTCGGGAACCTCTATATAACAGACTTTTCAGAACATTCAAGCTATTACCTTTTTTGGGTTTTCTCCGTCTTTTCTCAAAAATTAAACCTCCAAATATTTTCCTGAGACGCAATTATTTGCGATGAGACGTCCTCATAAGTAAATATCTCTCACTGAAACCGTTTACACTAACTAATTGGCTTATATAGACCCGACTTGCAAAAAAGCCCTTGATTCAATTTTTGCCAGTGTTATGATGATTAACGTCATTGAAAAAGCGAACAAAAAATACGAACAAAAAAACGAACGGGAGAGATGAACCCAATATGATCACTCAAAAGATTGCTTTTCTAGGTGCAGGCTCTATGGCTGAAGCGATGATTTCAGGAATGGTTGAATCAGGAAGCATTCCGGCAGAACAAATCATCGTAACCAACCGAAGTAATCAAGATCGTTTAAATGAAATTCACAATAAATATGGTGTGCGTACAGTCTTGAAAGATGAATTGGATTTTTCTGAAGTTGATCAATTCTTCCTGGCGATGAAGCCGAAAGATATCGACGCTGTACTGGCAGACTTAAAAGATAAATTACAACCAAATCAAGTACTTGTTTCTGTATTAGCAGGAATTTCTACTTCTTATATGGAAGACCGCTTGAATGATGAGCAGCAAGTGATTCGCGTTATGCCTAACACTTCCAGCATGTTGAGAGAATCTGCTACGGCAATCAGCCCTGGTCGATTCGCAGATATGGATAATGTGATGGTTGCGAAAGAATTGCTTCGTGCCATCGGTGAAGTCTTTGTTATTGATGAAGAAAAAATGGACGTATTTACTGGAATCGCTGGAAGCGGACCGGCTTACTTCTATTATTTGATGGAACACATCGAAGAAACAGGTCGCGCGGAAGGAATGGACCGTGAAACATTACGTGAAATCGGTGCACAGACGTTGCTGGGTGCAGCGAAAATGATGCTCGAACGAGATGAAAGCCCAACGGAACTTAGAGAAAATGTAACCTCTCCGAATGGAACGACAGCAGCTGGTTTGGATGCTCTTGATCAAAATGGCGGAGGCCAAGCGATCTCAGCAGCCATCAAAGGTGCAGCAAGTCGTTCGAAGGAGCTAAGCGCAGAATTAGAAGGACTATTAGTCGGAAGTAAATAAAATAGATATACGTTAATTGAACGGATAAAGAACATGAAGCGAAAAAGCTAAATAGGAGTGATATGTTGAGTAATGATAAAAAAAGGGTAGTAATAAAAATAGGGAGTAGTTCCCTGACAAGTGCGCACGGTGAAGTAAGCCGCCGTAAATTAGAAAAATTAGTAGATGAAGTCGTCCGTTTAAAAGACGACGGCCACGAAGTTTTACTTGTATCTTCAGGTGCTGTAGCGGCAGGGTATCGCCGTCTAGGATGCCTGGAACGTCCAGAAGCATTGCCTGAAAAACAAGCAGCCGCATCCATCGGTCAAGGATTGTTAATGGAAACTTATTCAGACCTATTCTTGTCCCACGGCTATAACGGATCACAAATCTTAATTACCCGCAGTGATTTTTCCGATGAAGCTCGTTACAACAATGCACGTAATACCATCAACGTATTGCTTGAACGCGGAATTATCCCAATTGTCAATGAAAATGATACGATCACGATCGATCGCCTGAAATTCGGTGATAACGATACTCTATCTGCAAAAGTAGCTGGACTTGTCGATGCTGATCAATTAATCATCCTTTCTGATATTGACGGGCTTTATGATGACGATCCAAGGAAAAATAAGGATGCACAGCTTCTCGATAAAGTCCACGAAATCACCCCAGAAATCGAAGCAGCAGCTGGCGACCCAGGAAGTGCGGTTGGCACAGGCGGTATGAAATCTAAGATTGATGCTTTCAAAATCGCTATGGCATCCGGTATTTCGTCCTTCTTAGGAAAAGCGGGTACACCTGACATCGTTTACGATGCAGTGTATCACAATGCCACTGGAACGTACTTTGAAACCACGCCCGAACAGGAAAATCTCGACCAGAAAAAACAATGGATCGCATTCAACTCCGGTCCAGAAGGTGAAGTCATTATTGACCACCGTGCGAAAGAATCTATCGTTGAAATGAAGAAAAGCTTATTGCCAATGAACGTCCATCACGTTAAAGGACGCTTCAAAAAAGGCGCTGTCGTCCGTATTCACGACCTGCAAGGAGAAGAAATTGGCCTTGGTGTCGTAAATTACTCTTCAGATGAAATGAAAGAAATGATCGGGCTGACTGAACCAGAACTTGAATCTTATGAAAAAGCCGCTATTGAACGGAAAGATTTCGTTTGTCACTTAGAAGTTTCTATGCCTGTAGGCGTTTAAAATTTTCAAGGAGGTCTTTGATGACACTGACAAAAAGTAATGTGAACGTTGAAGCACAAGCAATTGAAGCGAAGAAAGCTTCCAAGAAATTGATGATCCTTTCCAAAGAGGAGAAAAACGAAGCGCTTCTTCACCTTGCTGATGTTCTTGAGCGTGAATATGAAACGATCCTCGCAGCAAATGAAAAAGACTTAGAAAACGGTCGTGAAAAAGGTTTCACGGACGCATTCATGGATCGTTTATCCCTATCCAAAGAAAGAATCGCTGACTTTGCTCAAGGTCTACGAGAAGTTTCTGAACTGGAAGATCCAACTGGACAGAAGCTATCTGATTGGACTCTTGAGAACGGTCTAAAAGTTGAAAAAGTAACCGTTCCACTTGGCGTTATCGGTATGATTTATGAAGCACGCCCGAACGTAACGGTTGATGCGACTGGTCTTGCCCTTAAATCTGGGAATGCCATCGTACTGAAAGGCGGTTCTTCTGCCATCAACTCTAACCAGGCGATCGTCGAAGTAATGCACCGTGGTCTTGCTGAAACGAAGATTCCGAAAGAAGCTGTGCAATTTATCGCTTCTACAGACCGTGCAGCAACGAATGAACTATTCACGATGAAAGAGCACATCGACGTGTTGATTCCTCGTGGTGGCGGCAAGTTGATCCAGGCAGTAGTAGAAAACGCAACGGTTCCTGTACTTGAAACAGGTGTTGGTAACTGCCACATCTATGTCGACAAAGATGCAGATGTTGAAAAAGCGATCAGCATTCTTGTCAATGCGAAGACAGACCGTCCAGCGGTATGTAACGCTGCGGAAACTCTCGTTGTGCACAAAGAATGGTTAGCTGCTCACAGTGACGAGTTGATTGCAGCTCTTAAAGAAAACAACATCAATGTCCACGGTGACGAACGAGCGCTGGAAGTCATTCCTGGTGCCGTTCTAGCCGGAGAAGAAGACTGGGCGAATGAATACCTTAGCACAGATATTGCAGTAAAAGTTGTTGATACTCTGACAGATGCGATCACTCACATTGAAACTTACGGCACGAAGCACTCAGAAGCAATCATTACAGAAAATGCAGAAGCTGCTGAGAAGTTCATGGCCCTTGTCGATGCTGCAGCCCTTTATCACAATGCATCTACCCGCTTTACTGACGGTGGAGCGCTTGGATTCGGTGCAGAGATCGGTATTTCCACCCAAAAACTTCATGCGCGTGGACCAATGGGTCTACCTGCGTTGACAACAGTCAAGTTCCTTATGAAAGGTACTGGCCAAATTCGATAAATAGATTGAGTTAAGAAGGGAAACTCCTCATAGTTTCCCTTCTTTTTTTGTTTGGTGGGGGTGGTTATTCTTAAAAAGCGAAGATTGATTGTGAAATAACTAGGAGGCATTCTTAAAAAACTCCACCTTATTCTTAAATAACGACAGCAAATTCTAAAATAACGCGTGCCCATTCTCAAATATATCCTTTTATTGTGTATTTCCTATTTCTTGTAGTACCCGAGTACGAAGATGAATTCTCTAATAATAGTCTTCGTGCGATATACTCTGTCTTGATCTGCGCAAACTTACGAAACTCTACATTTGTTATCTCCTTACCGATTAACAACTGATAATCTTTTAACGTTCGTAAGTGAGCATCCACAGATTTCTCACCGCACCAAACACACCTCTAGTGATCTCGCTTTCTTTCCATACTGAAACGAGAACATTCCGGACACTGCACGCCAAGTATCAGATCCTCCATCGTTAAGCGATAACGATTCATCATCGACGCTTTAAAAGGCACATGCTTCCTTCTTATGTGATCCGCAAGCATTTGAACTTCTGACTCTTCCAACTTATTATCAGAAACTTTGCTTTTAACCTTCTCTATTTGCGAAACCAAATTCTTTGGCCTTACAATTCTCTTTTTCAAATGTGCGGCGTCTTTGCCATACGTTTTGATGATAGTTTTGGAGTTTGCTACGACAATCAGGGAGAAAATAGGTACATCAGGAAATCCAAGCAAGCCAAGCCAGCGCGAAAACTGCATCGTTTGGTGCTCGACTTGCAAAAATGGATCAGGAAATATATCTTTCACACCATT
>NZ_JRNX01000160.1 GCF_000786645.1 Halobacillus sp. BBL2006 | reverse complement strand
TTTCTTTGCTTTTTCATCTTGCTTGGTTAAACCAGGCTGCCTCATAATCGGCTGGAACTTACCTTCGCTAAAATGAGTGCCTTCAACAGCTACACGCTGATTTCTTAGCAAACTCTTAGGACTCATAAGGACAAGCGGACGCGCTTCTTCACGGCCGCTAATGGCTGCTTGTCGGCGCAGCAAGTGGAAATACTGAGCCGAAGATGTAACGTTAGCAACAGTCCAGTTATTTTCAGCTCCCATTTGTAAGAAACGTTCCAATCGAGCACTGGAGTGTTCAGGGCCCTGGCCTTCGTACCCGTGTGGGAGTAAGAAAACCATGTTAGATTTTTCTCCCCACTTCGCACGACCTGCTGAGATGAACTGGTCAAAAATTACTTGCCCCGCATTGGCAAAATCACCAAACTGTGCTTCCCACAGCACGAGCGCTTCTGGCGCTTGAACACTGTAACCATATTCAAACCCGATGACTCCAGCCTCAGATAGAGGGCTGTTATGAATGTCAAAGGAGGCATTTGCCTGTTCTAATCCGTGTAGTGGACAATACGTTTCACCTGTCTCTACATCATGGAGAACCATGTGACGATGAGCGAATGTACCCCGCTCCGTATCTTGACCGGTAATACGAATTGGTCTGCCCTCTTCAAGAATGGATGCAAAAGCCAATGCTTCGGCTGTTGCCCAATCCACTTTTTCACCATCATCAAGCATCTTGCTGCGACGCTGGAGGATTTTTTCAAGCTTCTTAAAGCCATTAAATCCTTCCGGACGTTTGAGAAGACCTTCATTTAATCCGCGTAAACGCTCAATATCAACCGCTGTTTCAATTTCATCAAGCGGCTGCTCTACTCCACTTGGACGATCTTTAACATCTGGAGCTGTCGCTTCGTGCTCATCCATATTGTTGTAAATGTCACGTAACTCCTGATCCACTTGTTCCTTCATATCAGCAAGGGTTCCTTCTCCAACAACGGATTCCTCTTGCAAAGTCTTTTCGTACACAGCAGCCACTGTAGGGTGCTCATCGATTTCGCTATAAAGTCTTGGCTGAGTGGAACGAGGTTCGTCTATTTCATTGTGACCAAAACGACGATACCCGACTAGATCGATCAAGAAGTCTTTATGGAATTTCTGACGATACTCGTAGGACAAGGCCATTGCTGATAGACACGCTACAGGATCATCTGCATTGACGTGTACGACTGGAATTTCAAACCCTTTCGCCAAGTCACTCGCATAACGAGTGGAGCGTCCATGTTTGCGGTTAGTCGTAAATCCTACTAAGTTATTCGCAATGATATGAACCGTTCCGCCGGTTCGGTAACCGGGCAGGTCACTCATGTTTAAGGTTTCTGCTACGACACCTTCACCGATGAATGCAGCATCCCCGTGAATAAGAAGCCCAAACGCTTCATCTTTGTCCATCTGAGCATAACCAGGTTCTGTACGGTCATCCTGAGCCGCTCTAGTAAAACCTTCGACCACTGGGTTGACGTATTCCAAGTGAGATGGATTGTGGCTGAGTGTGACTCGAGTAGCCGACTGCTGTCCATTTTCAATCTCACGTCTTGCGCCGAAGTGGTATTTAACGTCTCCAGTCCATCCATAGTTGATTCCCGTCGATCCTTCTGATGGAATCAATTCCTTGTCAGGAGAAAGGTGGAATTCAGAGAAAATACGTTCATAAGGTTTTCCGAGAATGTGTGCGAGCACATTCAAACGTCCCCTGTGAGCCATTCCCATCATGATATTTTTAATCTTGTCACCGGAAGCCAGTTGGATAATGTGATCCAGCATCGGCACCATGACATCAAGCCCCTCAATGGAGAAACGTTTCTGAGCGACAAATGTCTTACCCAGGAAGTTCTCGAATCCCTCCACCGCAGCTAAGCGTCGTAATAGCTGTTTCTTTTCTTCATTGCTTAGAGATACATGGAATGACCCTGTATCCACTTTCTCTTGTAACCAATTTCTTTCATCCTCATTATTGACATGTCCAAACTCAAACGAAATGGTACCTGCGTACCTTTCTTTTAAAGTTTTAACCACTTGAAGAGCATTTTGAAGCTTCAATGGGGAATCAGGCCAAACCCATTCTGCAGGCATCTCTTCTAAATCCTTTTCTTTTAATCCGTATGTTTCTAACTCAAGTAAATTTGTCGTAGGACGATCATAACTCCCTACGGCATAAATATTCGCCTGTAAATGGCCATGACGACGAATAGCCTCAACAAGTTTGATTGCTGAGGTCACTTTCGAAATGTCTCTGTTTGAAGGCGCAGCAGCGCCATTGGCTTTTACAGACGTATGTTCCGCCATCCAGTCAGGCGCACCGTGCTCATCGAACATTTCCTTCAACGAAGGATCGACAGCACTCGGATTGTTTGTATACTGTTCATATTGTTCTTCAATATACCCCATGTTGGGGCCATGGAAATTTTCCCAGAATCTTTCATTGGAGCCTTGATTAGACACGTGTAATACCCCCAAGTAGTAGTTGGCTATTGTTTCCTCGAAAACGTTTCCAAGTCCACATACTATTATAGAATTGAAACGCTTGCGTATTCAACATTTTTCGCTTATTTTTTCACTTTGTAACAAACTTATTATAACAATAAAGGCGCACCAGTTGGTACGCCTTTTTCACTTTTTATCGTTAAAGTGCTATAAATTTGTTACTCTTCGTCCTCGAGCACACGATAAGCCATGTCAAAAAGCTTCATCTGACTATTGATTTTCTCAACTCCTTTTGGAGCTTCGATATAACGATAGGTCCCGTCATTATGCTGTTCACGAGCTTTCACATTGTCGCTCAGCATTATGGATAGAATTTTTTGCAAACGACTTTTGACTCCCGGTTCATAAATCGGGAATAAAAGTTCAACTCGCTTGACCATGTTTCTTGTCATCATATCCGCGGATGATAAAAATACACGATCATCCCCATTATGGTGGAAATAATAAATCCGGCTATGTTCCAAAAACCGACCTACGATACTGATCACGCGGATATTGTCACTGATCCCTTTAATACCAGGGCGTAAACAGCAAATCCCCCGAACAATCAGATCGACTTGTACTCCTGCTTGAGAGGCTTCATACAGTTTCATGATCAAATTTTTGTCCGTCAAAGAATTCATCTTTGCGATAATGCGTCCATTTCCGTGCTGCTTCTGGAAACGGATTTCATTATTAATGTACCGGATGAAATCATTTCTAATATCAAATGGAGCCATTGATAAATGATGATACCTCGGTTTTTCGGTAAAGCCGCTTAAGTAATTGAAAAAGTCAGTTGCATCGATACCGAATTTCCGTTTCGACGTTATTATGCCCATATCTGTATAAAGTGATGCCGTCTGATCATTGTAATTCCCTGTTCCCAGATGAACGAAACGCTCAATTTTATCTCGTTCTTTCCGGACGACTAAGGTGATCTTGCTGTGCGTCTTCAAATAGGTCATCCCATAAATAACATGGCAGCCTGCTTTTTCTAATTCTTTGGCCCATTGAACGTTGTTCTCTTCATCAAACCGAGCTTTCAACTCTACAAGAACAGTCACCTGTTTGCCATTCTCTGCTGCCCTTTTCAACGCATCGATGATTGGCGAATCACCGCTCACACGATAGAGGGTCTGTTTGATGGCAAGAACATGGGGATCGTCTACAGCATCGGATACAAAATCCACGACCGGCTCGAAGGATTCATAAGGATGGTGAAGAAAAATGTCCCGGTGAGAAGCCGCTTCAAAAATATTGTCCTCTCCTTCAAGGTCCCTTGGAGGCTGCGGCATCAATGTCTCATAGACTAGATGGTCCTTCACATCAGAAAAAGTCTTCTGAAACTTGAATAAAAAGGTGAGATCTAATGGACCATTCGTAATATAGAGATCATCTTTATGAATTTCAAGCACTCCAAGCAGGAAACGAATGACTTTATCATCATACTTACCATTTCGAACCTCTAATCTTACCGCCGCTCCCCACTTGCGTTTCTTTAACTCTTTTTCAATTTCTTTCAATAAATCACGGGCGCCTTCTTCATGAATGGTCATATCTGCGTTACGGGTAATTCTAAACTCTGTAATCGAATGAACCTGATAGCCTTTAAAGAGCTTATGGATAAAATGACTGATGATGTCTTCAAGCAGGACGTATTGGTATTTGGTCTCGTGCTCAACCTGCACAAAACGGTTCAATACTCCTGGAACTTGGACGATTGCCGTTTTTTTCACGTTATCGTTAGGATCAAGTGCATCCTGGATGACGACGGCCAAGTTAATGGATTTATTCAACAGCATCGGGAAAGGACGATAAGCATCCACAGCCATCGGGGTAAGCACAGGAAAGATGTTTTCATTGAAATATTCTTCCAAATGGTCAATTTCTTCCTTCGTTAAATCTTCAATCGATAAGATAGATATGTCTTCTTTTTCTAATTCAGGCTTCATTGCCTGATAAGATTCATACTGTCTTCTTACAATCTCATGGTTAATTTCAGCAATTTTTGCAAGTTGCTGTTTAGGCGTCAATCCAGCTTTGTTTTCAGGTTTGTTGAACCCTGCTTTCACCTGATCTTTTAAACCGGCAACCCTAACCATAAAGAACTCATCAAGATTTGATGAGCAGATCGCTAGAAATTTCAACCGTTCAAGCAAAGGGTTGTCCATATCAGATGCTTCTTCTAATACGCGTTCGTTAAAAGCAAGCCAGCTCAGTTCACGATTGTTATAAAATAATGGATTGTCGAGTTCTTTCGTTTTTTCTTCCGTTGACATTACACACACCCTTTACACTGTAGTCTTATCTCAACCATAGTCCCTATTTATAAGTCGAATATGAATGAGGTATTAAGAGTTCGTAAATTTTCGATAAAAATCGACTAATTCCAACAAATTCTCTGAGGGGTCCGAGTCAAGTGGTGATTATGGAATGAATTATGGAAAAAGCAAGAAGTTTTAAAACCTACTTCTTGCTTTCCACAAAAGATAACTCGATATTTCGTTTCAAGGACTTTTCTAGATGCTTTTTCTGCTTTTCAGATTGATACTCTTCCGGCATCCATTCATCTTTGCAATATAACGTGATATGAATGTCTCCATCATGGGTGGCGACATTTAATTCTTGTACAATTTGACGTCTCGTACTATCAAGGCTGTAACAAAATTTCAGTAATGCTCCGAGAAGCCTAAGTTTTTTACGTTCTTCTTTTAAAAACCAGCTCTTGTAAGGATGAAGGAATTGCTTGAAGACCGTTTTATTCTTAAATGAGGCCAGTAATGCCATACGCAGCCGTTCCATATGCATCAAGCCGTCAATCGTGCGATTTGCTAAAAGGTAGAACGTATGCTGAGAGCTTGCTTCACTATCAATATAATCCCCCATATTGAAGACATAACTCGCGCGTTTCACTTCTTTCCAATCTTTTTTACGTAACGATCCCAGCCCTTTTTCATGAAGCTGGTGAAATAGATCATGAGCTAAATGTTGGACGTGGTGGATTTGTTTGATACTGAGATCATAATCGGTCACCAATTCCTGAATACTTTCTTCGAGAACATTTGGAAATACAGATGTCCCCATATCTCGTGTCAATTGTTCGTAAAACACTCCATCCCTCAGACCTTTACGACTTAAAATGAATCCTGTTGACTGGATGGAATCGTAGAGCGAATGAAAGACTTCGGTAGCCGGTAAAATAATATCTGCACGATCCTTCGATAATCCTTCCACTTTCTGCAGCTTTTTCATCGGCAGCGTAAACAAGTAATTTTTTATAAAGGATAAATCACTATCTTTCATTTTGTACTGATGCAACCCTGCCAATGGATACTCTTTCAAGTTTTGGTCGATTTGAACTAAATTACGCGCACCTCCGCCGATCCCGATAAGCGGAACAT
>NZ_JRNX01000016.1 GCF_000786645.1 Halobacillus sp. BBL2006 | reverse complement strand
CTTCATAGCGGCAGGCGGCTTTTTTTATTTTAATTCACGAGGAGAGGTGGAATTTGTATGCGGGTTCATCCGTCACAATTAACGTCAGGATGTATCATCACAAAAGATGTGATGGGGCGTACCAATCGTCCGATCGTACCTAAGAATACAGTCGTTCATCCTATACATATCAGTGTTTTAAGAGATTTTTCAATTCAGTCTGTCGAAGTTGCCACGAAATTAAACGATGGTCAGCCTTTTATACCAAATCATCAGATGGAGGACGAAGAAGCATCCGCAACTACGAATGATACTCCACAAGAACTTACCCCATTCTCTTTTCAAGAACAGTACCTGGAAGCTGTACAATCGTATAAAAGATGGTTTGCCAACTGGAAAGCCGGATCTCCTGTTGATATTCAAGCCGTTCGCCGAGTCATGGTTCCCCTTTTGGAAAAGGCAGTGGAAGTAAAAAAAGACGTGTTTCTACTGCATCACTACTCTTCCAGTGAAGACTACCTCTATCACCACAGTGTAACCATGGGAATGATGTCCGGTTATTTGGCTCATCAGATGGGATCGAATTATGGAGAGTGGATTCAAGTCGGTTTAGCCGGAGTATTAAGTGATTGCGGCATGTCACAGGTCGATGAGAAAATTCTTCACAAAGAAGGTCCTTTAAGTGAAGAGGAGTATAATCAGGTGAAGAAGCATCCCACTTACTCCTATCGGTTAGTCGAAAAAATCCCATCGCTTAGTTCTGGTGCTAAGCTAGCGGTTCTCCAGCATCATGAGAGACTGAATGGCAGCGGCTATCCGCTTGGACTTCGCCAAGAAAAACTCCATCCATTCAGTCAGTTGATTGCAGTGAGTGATATGTACCACGCAATGACTTCGGAACGCTTATATCGTAAAAAACAAGCACCTTTAAAAGTACTGGAAGAAATTTTGCAGGAACAGTTTGGGCGTTATGATCATAAAGTCATTCAAGCCCTGGTGAAAGAAATGATCCATTTCTCAACAGGATCAAAGGTGCGCTTGTCGAATAATAAAACAGCTGAGGTCTTGTTTGTGGATCACACACACCCGACTAGACCAATGATTCGATTGGATGATAATAGTGAGATTTATCAATTGAAAGAGCATCTCCACTTACACATTGAAGAAGTTATTGATTAAAGACGAGCAGTTTGCTTACATGGAAGCAAACTGCTCTTTTAACCATTCAGAGATGAGAAGAGGGATCTGCTCCGAGGCAGCTTTCAGAAAGTGGACGATAAAAACATAATCTTCCCGGTCTCTCATTTGCTGCATCTCCCCCCACCATTCCCCTTCATAACGTACGAGCATACTTAGGTTATATAAAACAGCAAAATAAGTTAGAATAGGCGGCCATGCTTCCGCATTTTCTCTTGCTGCAACAGGCTTGAATTGATAGATCGAAGCCATCGGTTCTAACGGATATAGAAGCTCGTCCATTGATATTTTTTCTTTGCCAGAGGTAAAACCAAACAAATGATGGGCGGCATAAGGGAAGAGTCCATGAGGTTGAATGCGTACATCATCCTCTAAAAAACGATAATGCTGCTTTTTTCGTTTTCTCGTCGATAATCCATGAGCCAAAACTTTTGCAGTGGCAGGGTAACCCGGGTCGACGGTCAGAAGCAGGCTTTTTAAATAATGATTCAATCCATAGTAGTAGAGAAGCGGCTGTACACTGAGCGGCGTGTGTTCAGCTGTTGTCCAGTAATCGTTTCCCATATTCAATCCATACATAAATCGTTCCGCATTGTGGTAAGCATGGTGATCAGCTCTTGGATGTTGGATCTTTTCGTAACAAGCAGACAGGAAAGGCCTTGTATGGGCAGTAACCTGTAAGTATGTAAGGATGGTGTCAGCATTTTTCAAAAGCTTTCTCTCCTTTCCATTTTCTTAAATTAGGAAATGCTTGCGCTTTCAATCGAAACAGTGAATTTATACCAATTTTTTTAAGGTTGAAAAAGCACTATCATTGTCGTATTGTAAATAACAATAAGTAATTGTGTTACGTATTTCCCACTTATTTTACCCACCTTTACCCAAACTATTTGATGAAAAAGGAGAGATCAAGCATGCGTGAGGATAAGTTTACAAAAGAAGGATTAACATTTGATGATGTCCTTTTATTGCCGGCCAAATCGGATGTATTGCCTCGGGACGTGTCTTTAGCAACAGAACTAAGCCCGACCTTGAAATTGAATATGCCTATCATCAGTGCAGGTATGGATACTGTGACAGAGGCGAGCATGGCGATCGGGATGGCCCGTCAAGGAGGCCTTGGCGTCATCCACAAGAATATGTCAATTGAGGAACAAGCCGAGCACGTCGATCGTGTCAAACGCTCTGAAAGTGGAGTCATTACAAATCCATTCTTCTTAACACCAGAACATCAGGTCTTCGATGCAGAACACCTGATGGGTAAATTCCGTATCTCTGGGGTCCCAATTGTAAACAACGTAGATGAGCAGAAGCTCGTCGGAATTATTACAAACCGCGACCTTCGCTTTATTGAAGATTATTCGATCCTGATCAGCGACGTTATGACGAGTGAAGATCTTGTAACAGCACCAGTGGGTACGACATTGGATGAAGCTGAGAAAATTTTGCAAAAATACAAGATCGAGAAGCTTCCAATGGTGGATGAACAGGGAATCTTGAAAGGGCTCATCACCATCAAGGATATTGAAAAAGTAATCGAGTTCCCGCACTCAGCTAAAGACGAGCAAGGACGCTTGCTATGTGCAGCAGCTGTTGGAGTGACTGCGGATGCGATGACGCGTATTGATAAGCTTGTCGATGCAGGGGTGGATGCTCTTGTTGTCGATACTGCTCACGGCCATTCTCAAGGTGTCATTGACCAGGTGAAACGAATCCGTGCAAAACACCCGGAAATCAACATCATCGCGGGAAATGTAGCGACAGCAGATGCGACTCGCGAACTGATTGAAGCGGGTACGGATGTTGTAAAAGTCGGAATCGGACCTGGATCTATCTGCACCACTCGTGTTGTTGCAGGAGTGGGAGTTCCTCAAATTACTGCGGTTTACGATTGTGCAAGAGAAGCGGAAAAGTATAACAAACCAGTCATTGCCGATGGTGGAATTAAATATTCTGGAGACATTGTGAAAGCTCTTGCAGCCGGTGGACATGCCGTTATGCTCGGAAGTCTTCTTGCCGGGGTCAGTGAGAGTCCTGGAGAAACGGAAATCTTCCAGGGACGCCGATTCAAAGTTTATCGTGGAATGGGATCCGTCAGTGCTATGGAATCTGGCTCGAAAGATCGTTACTTCCAAAGCGAACAAGAATCTAAAAAGCTTGTTCCGGAAGGTATTGAAGGACGCATGCCGTATAAAGGGCCACTCGCAGACAGCATTCACCAGCTGCTTGGGGGCTTACGTTCAGGTATGGGGTACTGCGGCACTCCGACGATCGAAGCACTTAGAAAAGATTCGAAGTTCACAAGGATTACCGGAGCAGGTTTGCGTGAAAGTCACCCACATGACGTTCAGATTACAAAAGAATCACCAAACTACTCCGTTTGACCTGGTAAATAGTTGCTAGACAGGGACTTTTCCCTGTCTATTTTTTTGTTTAGGCATGTGATAAAATAACAAAGATGCATATTTTAAGGGTGGAGGTCGAGAGAATTTGATACAAAGATTCAAAGCATCACTGGCCATTACGTTGGCATTTATTATGACAATGACCGGAGTTTTTGCTTATCCTAAGGATACATATGCGGCAACGGTTGACTTAGAGGCGAAGTCAGCTATTTTAGTCGACGCTGAGACAGGAAAGGTTTTGTATGAGAAAGAGGCAGATTTAACCTTACCTCCAGCAAGTATGACGAAAATGATGACAGAGTACTTAGTACTTGAAGCGATAGATGAAGGGTCAATCAGCTGGGACACGACAACTCAGATTGACTCGTATGCTTTTGGAATATCTGAAAATCCTGAGTTTTCAGGTGTAGGTTTGAAGATGGATAAAGATTATACGGTACGAGAACTTTATACAGCGATGGCTGTAAATTCCGATAATGCAACAACCATCACCCTTGCAGAACTGATCGCAGGTTCTGAAGGTGAATTTATTAAAATGATGAATGAAAAAGCGAAGGAAATGGGATTGCCGGATTATGAATTCGTCAATGCAACAGGGCTTAACAATTCTCACTTAGGGGATAACTATCCTGAAGGTACAGAGCCTGATGCAACGAACATGCTGTCTGCAAGATCCGCTGCCCTGCTTGGGTATCATTTGATTAACGATTACCCTGAAGCCTTGGAATTCTCCAGCAAACCAACGGCAGAATTTGATGGACAAACCATTACAAACTGGAACTGGATGATTCCTAATATGCCAGGCTACCTTTCACAATTCGGCTACGAAGGCGTCGATGGGTTGAAAACCGGATACACGGAGCTTGCCGGAAATACCTTTACAGGAACAGCTAAACGGGACGGACAGCGTTTTATTGCTGTGGTTATGAAGGCAGACTCCAGAGAATCTCGTTTTCGTCAAACGGCAAAACTTTTTGACTACGGATTCCAGCACTTCGAGAGGAAAAAACTTTTTGAAGCTGGTTATCAGCTTGAAGATCAATCCAAACTTGAAGTAGCAAAAGGAAAAGAAGATACAGTAGAAGTTGAAACGAAAGAAGCTCTTCAAACTCTTGTGAAAAACGGAGAAGAGGAGCAATACTCGATCAAATATAATATTTCCAAGGATCAGATGAATGAAGGCGGAAAGATTGAAGCCCCTGTAGAAAAAGGGCAGAAAATCGGTACAGCTGAACTGGTCTATAACGGGGAAGAGACCTATGGAAATATCCTTCCGGGTAAAGACTCTTTAACTGTTGATTTAGTAACCACTTCCGCCGTTGAAAAGTCTAATTGGTTCATGCTCATGATCGGTGGCATCGGTGACTTTTTCAGTGATGTATTTTCAGGTGCTGTCGATATGGTGAAAGGCTGGTTCTAATTATAATAGCCAATATAAATAGTAGGATTTGAGTCTATATTGCGTTACAATAGAGGATAAGAATCTATGATTCACGATCATTCAATGAAAGATCGATATAGCCGAAATAGGGAGGAATGTATCATGTCACAAACAGGTACGGATCGCGTAAAACGTGGAATGGCCGAAATGCAAAAAGGTGGCGTCATCATGGACGTCGTAAATGCCGAGCAAGCTAAAATCGCTGAAGAAGCAGGCGCAGTAGCCGTAATGGCTCTAGAACGCGTTCCAGCGGATATTCGTGCAGCTGGCGGTGTCGCTCGTATGGCTGACCCGACCATTGTCGAAGAAGTTATGAATGCTGTTTCAATTCCAGTCATGGCTAAAGCACGTATCGGGCATATCACAGAAGCTCGTATACTTGAAGCTATGGGCGTTGATTATATCGACGAAAGTGAAGTGCTCACACCTGCGGATGAGATTTACCATATTAAAAAGGATGACTACACAGTACCATTCGTATGTGGTTGCCGTGACCTTGGCGAAGCGACACGTCGTATTCGTGAAGGAGCATCCATGCTTCGTACCAAAGGTGAACCTGGAACAGGGAACATCGTTGAAGCCGTAAGCCATATGCGTAAAGTCCAATCCCAAATCCGTCATCTTCGTGGTCTTTCTGAAGATGAGGTTATGGTATATGCAAAAGAAAACGGCGCTCCATTTGATCTTTTGATGGAAATTCGTGAAGAAGGACGTCTTCCAGTTGTAAACTTTGCAGCAGGCGGGATTGCAACACCAGCTGATGCGTCTCTAATGATGCAGCTTGGTGCAGACGGGGTATTTGTCGGTTCTGGAATCTTCAAGTCCAACAACCCTGAAAAATTTGCTCGTGCGATTGTAGAAGCAACAACTCATTATGACGATTACAAGCTGATTGGCGAACTTTCTAAAGGTCTTGGTACGGCAATGAAAGGTATGGAAATGTCCACCCTCACTGCAGACCAACGCATGCAGGATAGAAGTCAATAAGCTTTAAGTGTGGAGGCGACTGTTTAGCGACGTACGGACTGGACTTCTAGGATGTGAAGAACCGTTGGGAGGCCCGAAAAGCATAAGACAATCGGTTGCAGTGAAGTGTCTTCTTCACGGAAGCGATTGACTTATGTCTCGAGGGGCTACGGTTCGGAACTCAACTGAGCTGGAGGAGATAAAGGAAAC
>NZ_JRNX01000159.1 GCF_000786645.1 Halobacillus sp. BBL2006 | reverse complement strand
AATGAAAAAAATAAGATCTATAATTAAAACGCTTATATTCTAAGTAAATATTAGTGCTTCCACGACAAAAATAAAAAAATTTGAAACCCAAAAGCGGGTTATCACGTACATAAAGGTACACAAGGTCAAAGTTGAAGGAGAGGTGAGGATTTGGGATTCTTTTCAAAATTGTTTTCCAGTAAAAATAAATCCACCCCTGAGGTGGAAGAACGAACGGTTTTGAATATCCGGATAGGAGATATCGTCACGTTCGATCTTGTGGATTATGAAGTAGTTGGGAAAATCACATATAGAGATGGTTCCTATGAGTGGTTTGCTTACCAACTGTTAGAAGGAAGTTCGACGAAGTGGCTGGCAGCTGAAATGGATGATGAGCTGGAGCTTGGTGTATATGAAACGGTCAAGCTTCCGGTTGCAGAGCCGTTCCCGAAAGAATTGAAATACGAAGGGAAAATGTATTACAAAGATGAACAGGGCGAAGCACGTGTAACCGGTGAAGGAAGAAGCGAGAATATCAATGGCCGTACTACACGGTATGCCGATTATATTTCCGAAGATGAAGAAACTTATTTAAGTTTGGAGTCATGGGGAAGTGAAGTCGAAGTCAGTTATGGATATGATATCGAACCCTATGAAATTAAAATCATCGCAGGTTCTAAATAATAAGGAGGAAATAAAATGTTTAAATTTTTCAAACGTGTAAAAACTGTCGTAGGTTCAGAAATGAATGCGATGCTAGATAAAGCAGAAGATCCAGTTAAAATGCTCGATCAATTCATGCGTGACATGGAGAGTGATATCCGTGAAGCGGAGAGTGCAGTTGCCAAGCAAATCGCTAACGAAAAGATGCTTAAGCGTAAATATGATGATGCTCAAGCTTTAGTCGATAAACGAATGAAGCAAGCCGAACAGGCGATCGAAGCAGGTAACGAAGATTTAGCTCGCCGGGCGCTTGAGGATAAGAAAAACCATCAAGAACAAGCGGATCAGCTTAAAGCCTCATGGGAGCGTGCTCAGCAAGATTCAAACAATTTGCGTCAGAAGCTTGATGAAATGAAGAAAGAGTATCAAGAAATGAAACTTAAAAAAGACTCACTAAAAGCCCGTGCAGAATCAGCGAAGACTCGTACGAAGATGAACCGTACTATGTCTAATATTGGCGGGGACGAATCACGTCAAGGGTTTGAACGTATGGAGGAAAAAGTCATGCATTATGAAGCTGAAGCGGAAACAAGTGAAGATATGTCTTCAGAAAGTCGTTCTCTTGACGATGAATTTGAAGATTTAAATAAAAAAGATGACGTGGATGATGAACTTGCAGCACTGAAAAAGAAAATGAATAAAGAATAAGACAGCTTTGTAAAACAATGCGTGCCTGACATTAAGTCGGGCACGGCTATTTTTCTGGGAAGGAGGATCAGATGAAGTGAGAGATTTTGGAGGAATCATCGTCGTCGGCATCATAGCGATCGTTTTATTATTTAATGTTTTTGGAAATGATGAAGCTTCAAGAGGAATGTCTGGATCCTATACAGAAGATACATACAATGAATTGCCTAGCGAACCAAGCCGTTCAGAAATATTGGAAAACATTCGGAATTCGAATGCAAGTTCTATTGAAGAACTCATTAAGAACAATTTCCCTCTCTTGGATACGGTACAATCTGATCAAGGAAGATCTCGTATTTACATGACTAAAGAATTAAGCTTACCTGAAGTATCGGAAGCGTTATCGGATAAGATAAAGCCTGAAGAGATTAGTGAACGCCAAGAAGGGAAACAAGCCCTTATTTATCCCAATCGTTTTGTGATTTTACAAGAAAGTGAAGAAGAACCAGGGGTCGTAACTATTGAACTTGCAAGCGAACAATTTGTGAGGAATAATTATCATCCAAGTTTCTTTCAGGGGTTGCTGGCTTACTCAATTTTAAATAGAGTGCTTGGTGTAAATGATTGGCATAATAAACGAAATACTAGATGCAAGCAAACAGGTGACTGTTATAGTGGTTATGGAATGTATGGAAACTATAATTCAGGATCTGGATCACTACGTGGGTCTTCCAATCGAGGCGGAGGGCCAGGAGCAGGAAAATAAAGGAGGCGTTAGGAATGGGACCATTTTTAGCAACATTAGGTTATTTTGTTATAGCAATCGCAGTTGTAGTCATAGGACTATTGATCTTTGAGTGGATTACGCGTCAATACAAGGATTGGGATGAGGTTAAGCGAGGTAATCAAGCTGTAGCTATGTCGATTTCAGGGAAAATTATTGGGATTTGTATCATCTTATCTTTTGCTATTTATCATTCTTTCACTGTTTGGGATACTTTAATTTGGGGGGCGTATGGAGTAGTTCTTCAGATGATTGCTTATATTTTGTTTGAACTATTCACTCGTAAGTTTTCAGTTGAGACGAAATTGAAGGAAAATAATACGGCAGTGGGGATCATTTCTATGGGGGTTTCCATCGGTCTTGCTTTTGTCATCGGTGCATCGATTACATAAGTATATTTATCTCAAAGCCACTATCTCATAGTGGCTTTTTTCTAGAAAAATTTTGGTGAAACGAGTTTCAAAATCGTATATAAGGATTCACGAATGACAAGCGACTGGTATTATTCCATTAAAGCTCCCTATTCCGGAAGACTCAGTTTCGAGATGTTTGATGAGTGGATAGAGGCTCCGGGAAACAGTTCGCTTTCCATGGGGCGGGCGCTGAGCCTCCTCGGACTTCGTCCTGTGGGGTCTCAGCTGACCCGCACAACCCATAGGAGTCTCACCATTTCCCTCCGCCCCATGACCATAAGAGTTTCTCGAAATCACTTCCAGAATAAGCAGATTTCAAGCGGAATAAAGTTGGTGTATTTAACTTTCAAACAGGCAGTCATTTGAATTCTAACGCTTGCGATCGAGCGCTTTTCAACTAAAGGGTAGGGGGTGAGGAAGAGGCTCCATCCGTGTAGGTGGGTTCGTTATTCACCTACATCGAATGGGGTGGTTGGGAAGCTGCGA
>NZ_JRNX01000158.1 GCF_000786645.1 Halobacillus sp. BBL2006 | reverse complement strand
GCTCGCGAAGCAGGTGATCGTTCTAAAATTTCAGTATACGCAGAGGATCAGGAAATTGATCCGGTAGGCTCCTGTGTAGGACAACGTGGGCAAAGGGTTCAAGCAATCGTAAATGAACTGAAGGGTGAAAAAATTGATATCGTTCAGTGGTCTGAAGACCCGATCGAATATGTTTCAAATGCCCTAAGTCCTTCAAAAGTTGTTGAAGTGCTTGTCAATGAAGAAGAAAAGGCTACAACAGTCATCGTGCCCGACTACCAATTGTCCTTGGCTATTGGTAAGCGTGGACAAAATGCTCGTCTTGCTGCTAAATTGACAGGATGGAAAATTGATATTAAGAGCGAAAGTGAAGCCCGGGAGCAAGGACTATTAAGTGATGAAGAACCTCACGAAGAGGATTTTGAAACTGAAGATGAATGGTCTGATGAGTAAGGAGGGGAGGAAAGTGTCCCGTTCTAAAAAACAACCACTTAGAAAATGCGTGGTTACTCAAGAAATGCTGCCTAAGAAACAATTGATCCGTGTCGTGCGAAACAAAGAAGGAGAGGTATTCGTAGATGACACAGGAAAGAAAAATGGCCGTGGTGCTTATCTCTCCAGAGATTTAGAAGTCATTGAAAAGGCTGAAAAGGAACACCTGCTTAACCGCCATTTAAACGCTCGAGTAGATGATAGTATCTACGAAGAGCTGAAATCAAAAGTAAAGGCACAAAAGTCATGAGCGGCAGCTATTTGAACCTGATCGGTCTTGCTCAGCGAGCGGGAAAATGTACGCTTGGCGAGGAAGCCATTGTCCGTGACATACAAAAACAAAAAGCTAAGCTCGTGCTTATTGCTGAAGATACTGGAAAACAAACGAAAAAGAAGCTAACAGATAAATGTAGCTTTTATGATATACCTTGCTATGTGGTTGATGATCGTGAAACACTATCACAAGCCATCGGAAAGGCGGGGAGAGTCGCGATCGCAGTTCTTGACCAAGGATTTGCGAAAAAGTTGCAATCGCTACTCGATGAATCTATTCGGGGGTGAACATATGAGTAAATTACGCGTATATGAATATGCAAAGAAGAATGAACTAACAAGTAAGCAAGTTATCAATAAATTAAATGAAATGAAGGTTGAAGTCTCTAACCATATGTCAACATTGGAAGAAGACGTAGCAACGAAACTGGACCAAGCATTCGGTAAAGGCCAACAGTCTTCCGGGAAGACACAAGCTAAGTCCAAAAAAGACAATAAGCCTAAACAAAAACAAGGCAACAATCCGAAAAATAAGAACCAAAAACACAATCAGAAAAACACGCAAAACAACCAGCCACCTCAGAAAAAACAGAAAAACCAAACACCAGAAAAAGTTACTTACTCTGGAAGTTTGACGGTTGGAGAGTTAGCAGAGAAGCTTAATAAAGATTCTTCTGAAATCATTAAAAAGCTTATGTTCCTGGGTGTTATGGCAACGAAAAACCAGGACCTAGATGCAGACTCCATTGAATTGATCTGCGAAGAATTTAATGTTGAAGTGGAAGAAGAAGTAGTCGTTGATGAAACGGATATCGAAAACATGACATTCGAGGATGATCCAGAGGATCTACAAGAACGTCCAGCTGTTGTAACCATTATGGGTCACGTTGACCATGGTAAAACGACACTGCTTGACCGCATTCGTCATACGAAGGTTACAGAAGGAGAAGCAGGGGGCATCACCCAGCATATCGGAGCTTACCAGGTCGAAGAAAATGGTAAGAAAATAACATTCCTTGATACGCCTGGACACGCAGCTTTCACTAGCATGCGGTCTCGAGGTGCTCAAGTAACGGATATTGCTATTCTTGTTGTTGCGGCTGATGATGGTGTTATGCCCCAAACGAAAGAAGCGATCAGTCACGCAAAAGCGGCTGGAGTTCCAATCATTGTTGCCGTCAATAAGATGGATAAAGAGGGAGCAAACCCAGACCGCGTCATGCAAGAATTGATGGAGTATGAATTGATTGCGGAAGATTACGGCGGAGAAACGATTTTTGTTAAAATGTCTGCTGTTCAAGGAGAAGGAATTGATGATCTTCTTGAAATGATTGTCTTAGTCTCAGAAATGGAAGAGTTCAAAGCTAATCCGAACCGTCCAGCATATGGTACGGTCATTGAAGCTGAACTTGATAAAGGGCGTGGACCTGTCGCTACTTTACTCGTTCAGAACGGTACTCTGAACGTCAGTGATTCTATCGTTGTTGGGAACACATTCGGCCGCGTACGTGCGATGGTTAATGATCTTGGCCGTCGTGTTAAAGTAGCTGGTCCTTCCACACCGGTAGAGATTACCGGGCTTAACAACGTCCCTCAAGCCGGAGATCGCTTCCTCGTATTTGAAGACGAGAAGAAGGCTCGCTCGGTTGGTGAAGCTCGTGCACAAAAACACTTGGAAGAAAACCGCAGTGCAACCGCGAAAGTGAGTCTTGATGACTTGTTTGAACAAATCAAGCAAGGCGATATTAAAGATATCAATCTTATTGTCAAAGCGGACGTACAAGGTTCTGTCGAGGCTCTTGCAGGTTCCCTTGAAAAGATCGATGTGGAGGGTGTTAAAGTTAAAATCATCCACACAGGCGTTGGTGCGATTACAGAATCTGACGTTACATTAGCTTCTGCTTCAAACGCCATCATTATTGGTTTCAACGTTCGCCCAGATGGAAATGCTCGTAAAGCTGCAGAATCAGAAGACGTAGAAATCCGTCTTCATAACATCATTTATAAAGTGATGGAAGAAATTGAAGCAGCTATGAAAGGGATGCTTGACCCAGAATATGAAGAGAAAATCATCGGTCAAGTTGAGGTTCGTGAAACCTTCAAAGTATCTAAAATTGGTACTATTGCCGGTTCTTATGTTACAGAAGGACGCGTGACACGTAACTCCGGAATTCGAGTTATTCGTGACGGTGTCGTCATTTATGAAGGTGAAATCGACGTTCTAAAACGATTCAAAGACGACGTTAAAGAAGTGCAGCAAGGTTATGAGTGCGGAATCACAATTAAGAACTTTAACGATATCAAAATTGGAGATATTATTGAACCGTTCGAAATGCAGGAAATCGAACGCACATGATTTTGAGCGCCGAGGTGGAATGTATCATCTATGACGCGCAGTCCTTAAAGGAAAAACGTTCTGTTCTTAAACGGGTGATAACGAGAATTCAAAATGATTTCAATGTATCTGTAAGTGAATTGGACTACCAAAATCTCTGGCAGCGCACGTGTATAGGTTTAGTGGTCATTGCCAGTGATAAAGTTATAGCCGAACAGACGGTCCAACGAACTTTAGCGTTTATTGATTCCTTTCCGGAGTTGGAACGAACAGATACAGTTTTGGAATGGTTATGAGAGGATATAGATGTAAAGTAAGTGTTTATAACTAGATACATTTCTAGTTTGTGCGCCTGCTTCTCCAGCTTCAAGTTTGGATATTGATTAGGTAGTGAGCCAATATAAAATTACTATAGATCAAGTTTCACTGAAGCTGGGAAAGTAAGGTGCTGGCGCTTTTTAGAAGAGGTGAACAAACATGAATGATTTACGTGCCAATCGTGTCGGAGAACAGATGAAAAAAGAGCTTAGTGATATCATCAGTAAGAAAATCAAGGACCCGCGTGTTGGATTTGTAACAGTAACCGAAGTAAAAGTTACCGGGGACTTACAGCAGGCGAAAGTGTACATTTCTGTTCTTGGTGATGATAAACAGAAGCATGATACACTTGTAGGTCTTGCTAAAGCAAAAGGTTTCATCCGTTCAGAAATTGGTCAGCGCATCCGTCTTCGAAAAACTCCTGAGATTATGTTCGAGTTTGACGAAGCGATTGAAAGAGGAAATCGTATCGAAACGATTCTTCGTGATCTTAATGATACCGACACTGAATAGGAAATGGATCCGTGCTCACTGAGCACGGATTCTATGTGTATAAAAACATAGTTGAGTTTTGAGGTGAAATGTATGGATGGTATTCTCCCATTATGGAAACCTAAGGGCTTCACGTCTCATGATTGTGTCAGTAAAGCTCGCGGTATGTTGAAGACGAAAAAGGTAGGTCATACAGGTACTCTGGACCCTGAGGTAGAAGGGGTTCTTCCTCTTTGTGTAGGAAAAGCTACTAAAATAGTCCCTTTTTTAACAGATACTGACAAAGTGTATGAAACGGTCGTCACGTTGGGCTATTCAACGACAACGGAAGATGCAACGGGAGACAAAATGGATGTGAAAAAAGTGAAGCCGCTTTCTATAAGTGAAGTTATGGAAGCTTTGGCATCATTTCAAGGAGAGATTACTCAAATTCCACCGATGTATTCTGCTGTAAAAGTTGATGGAAAAAAACTTTACGAATACGCGCGCGAAGGGAAAGAAGTAGAGCGTCCAGCACGCCAGGTGATGGTCAAAGAAATCGAACTAATCGACCAAGATATTACTTTTTCCGAGCAAACAGCTTCTTTTTCTATTCGTGTCGTATGTTCAAAAGGTACATATATCCGGACATTATGTGTAGATATCGGTAAATATTTAGGCTATCCGGCTCACATGTCTTTTCTAGTCCGTACAAAAACCGGAGACATTTCGAGAGAAGATTGCTACACATTTGACGAAATTCAGGAAAATGTCGATAAAGACAAGCGAAATTCTTTATTATTATCACTCTCACGAGGTTTAAATCATTTGAGTAGTTGGGAAGTTGAACAAGAGATGATACCAAAAATTCAGCATGGACAGGTTTTTGAATCTCCTGAGGGAATTTCTGAGCCTTTATTTGTTGTTAAATGTGCCGGAGAAGTTCTTGCCATCTATCAGCAGCATCCTTCCAAGCCTGGATATATTAAA
>NZ_JRNX01000157.1 GCF_000786645.1 Halobacillus sp. BBL2006 | reverse complement strand
TCTGAGGAAGCTCACCACATGCCCACGGAAAGCGAGTGATTCCCAGGACCTCCTAATTCTGTCCCTAGTAAAGGAAACAGGCTTACAAACATCTCGAAATCGAGTCTTCCAGATAACTGCACTATACTTGAATAGAGCCTAAATGATAAAAAAAGGTCTAAAAGATCTAAAGAAATAAAAATATTCACGGACAGCAGGTATTGGAAAGGGGTTTTCTGGATGTTGCTCGAAGTTTAGTTAAGTGTGAGAAGGGCAATACAAACAATAGATTCCATGGGAAGGAGATTTGTAAGATGGTAAAATCTTATCAACTTTTTATAAATGGAGAATGGGTAACTACAGAAGATCAACTAGATGTACTAAATAAATATACGCAAGAGACGTATGTACGTGTTGCAAAAGCTTCTGAGAAGGAAGTTGACCAGGCGGTAGAAGCTGCCCAACGTGCATTCAAGTCGAACCCTTTGTCAGCCTATCAGCGTTATGAGATTTTGAAGAGAGTAAGTGAGCTGCTTCAAGAAAACAAAGAAGAACTGGCTAAAAACATTACAATGGAAGCCGGTAAGCCGTTGAAACAAGCCCAAACAGAAATCGACAGGGCTTCGCAAACTTTTGAGCTAGCTGCAGAAGAAGCTAAACGTATTCATGGGGAAGGTGTTCCGGTGGAAGCCGCTCCGGGCTCAGAAAACCGCATGGCATTTACTATTAAAGTGCCTGTAGGAGTAGTTGGAGCGATCAGTCCGTTCAATTTCCCGATCAACCTCGTTGCACATAAAATTGCTCCGGCCATAGCTGCAGGAAATGCTGTTGTACTGAAACCGGCAAGCAAGACCCCTGTCTCAGCACTGAAGCTCGCAGAATTATTCGAAAAAGCTGGATTGCCTAAAGGGTTCCTTAATGTAGTCGTTGGATCAGGATCAACCGTAGGAAATCAAATGATGGAAGACTCCAGGATCAATATGTACACCTTTACGGGCAGTGCAGAAGTTGGGCTGAAACTGAAGCAGAATACCGGGTTAAACAAGCTTATCCTCGAACTTGGAAATAACTCTCCAGTCATTGTAGATAAAGAAGCTGACATTGACGCAGCAGCTAAGAATGTCGCGGCTAAGAGCTATGCTTTTGCAGGACAAGTTTGTATTTCCGTACAAAGACTGTATGTCCATGAGGACATCAGAGAAGAGTTCCAGCAGAAGTTCATTGAGGCGATAAAAGAATTGAACGTAGGAAACCCGAACGATCCAGATACAGACGTCGGTCCAATGATCAGTGAAGATGAGGCGAAACGTGCAGAAGAATGGATTGAAGAAGCGAAGAAAGCGGGAGCGAAAATCGTCCATGGTGGAGAGCGGGAAGGTGCTCTTTTAAGACCGACGATTTTGACTGATGTTAAAGAAGATATGAAAGTCGTCTGTGAAGAAATATTTGCGCCTGTTGTTAACTTGATTCCGTTCACAGATATAAAAGAGTGCATTGATGAAGTCAACCGATCCCAGTATGGATTGCAAGGTGGAATATTCACTCAAAATATCGACACTGCTTTCTATGCCGCTCGTAATGTTGAGGTTGGCGGCTTGATGATCAATGATTCCTCCCAGTATCGTGTCGACCTTATGCCTTATGGCGGTGTGAAAGGCAGCGGCTGGGGGAAAGAAGGACCTAAATATACGATTGAAGACATGACAGAAGAACGCTTGATTGTCATGAATTTGAATCAATAACTAGTAAGAGCGTATAACAGATATGTAAAAACAAAACCGTCTCCTTCCAATTAGGATGGAGACGGTTTATTGTTTGCGGCAGCGATGTTCTTCTTTTGTAAGTAAAGCATGCGAAGTAATAGAGTGATCGCACCTGCTGTCAGGCCAATGATCAGGCTCATCCAATAGCCGTAGGGACCTAGAGACGTATAGTTCGCGAGTACATATCCACTGGGCAGTCCGATGACCCAATAGGAGATGAACGCCATGACTAACGTAATGTTCACATCCTTATAACCTCTTAACACACCTTGAATCGGTGCGCCAAATGCATCAGAGAGCTGGAAAAAGATCGCAAAGAAAATAAAGTTCTTCGTGAGCTCAATTACTTCAGGGTTTGAGCTGTATAGTCTGGCAACCGCATCATCAAAAATATATAAGATCAATCCGGCAAGAACGGACATGAGGACAGCTGTGCTGATCCCCAGATAGGAGTAAGATCGTGCATCGTCGAACCTCCGGCCTCCTGCTTCAAATCCAACGACGATCGTGAGAGTGAAGGCGATACTCAAGGGAACCATATAAAGGAATGAGGCAAAATTGATTGCGGCCTGGTGAGCGGCAATGGTGTAGGTATCATAGGCTGTCATGAAAAAAGTAACGGCTGCAAAGATACTTGTTTCAAAGAAAATAGCAAACCCGATTGGAACTCCGATCTTCAATTGCTCCCACCATTCTTTCAAGGAAGGAGGAACCCAGTCGGAAAAGACTTTATAGGTTTTCAATGGATGAAGCTTATGTATTGTGAAGATAACAATTACAAATGACACCCAATACGTCAAAGCAGAAGCCACCCCTGCGCCGACGCCGCCTAGTTCAGGTGCCCCCCATTTTCCGAATATGAACAGATAGTTGAATAAGATATTGGTGGGCAAGGTCAGCAAAATGATCGTCATCGATATCCTTGTTAACCCCAGCGCATCAATAAAGGAACGCAGAATATTAAATACGAACAGCGGTATAATGCCAAGGCCTAACGTAATCAAATAATACTTGGCAACATAGTTGACCTCAGTTTCTATATTTAATAGTGACAAGATCGGATCTAGCAGAAAGAATCCGCCAATACCAATCATTAAGGCAAGCGCTATGGCGAGATAGACCCCTTGCTTGACTGACCAGGGTATCTCCTGATCTCTTTTTGCTCCTTTCAATTGGGCGACAATTGGGGAGATGGCCATGAGAATTCCGTTCAGGCCTGTGAATACAGGCACCCATATACTCGAACCGATGGCTACACCAGCTAACTGATCTGGTCCCGCTTTTCCAGCCATAACGGTATCGAAGAAATTCATCGCATACATGCCTAGTTGCGTGATTAAAATAGGAAACAGAATCGTCGTAAACAGTTTTATTTTTTCGCGAAGTGTCGTTGTTTCATACATAGGATCCTTCCTTTTCTGTTACAATTCCTTTAGAGGAATACGAGGATTATAGCATAATGAATAAATTTTACCTATAGGAAGCACCAGAGAAAGGACGTTAGAAAATGAGTCAAAAACGTATCTTATTTACAGGTGGGGGAACTGCAGGTCACGTGATCGTAAACCTTGCCCTTATCCCTGAATTTCAAAAACAAGGGTATACTGTTGATTATATTGGTTCTTACGACGGTATTGAACGCCAACTGATTGAATCACTGGAGGGAGTGACCTACCATGGCATTTCCACAGGGAAGCTGAGAAGATATATGTCTAAAGAAAATTTCAAAGATCCATTTAAAGTCATGAAAGGATTGTTGCAGGCGCTTAGAATCATAGGAAAAAGAAAGCCACAAGTCATTTTCTCAAAAGGGGGATTCGTTTCCGTACCCGTTGTAGCAGCAGCTAAAATCAGAAATGTACCAACGATTATCCATGAGTCGGATTATACTCCGGGACTTGCGAACAAATTATCCTTCCCATTTGCAAAGAAGATTCTTGCGACGTTCCCTGAAACGATGAGCCACTTGCCTGAAGGGAAAGGCGAATTCATCGGAGCGGTAGTACGGGAAGAACTATTTGAAGGAGAACGCTCCAAAGGCCTGTCTTTCTGTGGTTTTCATAAACAAAAACCAGTCATTATGGTAATGGGTGGAAGTACAGGTTCAAAGGCTCTAAATGACGCTGTTCGTCATAATCTAGATGAACTATTAAAAGAGGTTCAGATTGTACACTTGTGCGGGAAAGGCAATAAAGACACATGCATCAATCGGCAGGGATATGCTCAGTTTGAATATGTGAATGAGGAACTCAAAGACTTGTTTGCTGCAACGGATTATATCGTTTCAAGAGCTGGATCGAATGCCATTTTCGAGTTTTTAGCTCTTCATAAACCGATGCTTTTGATACCTCTATCAAGGAAAGCAAGCCGTGGCGATCAGATTTTGAATGCTGACTCTTTTGTGAAACAGGGCTATGCTCATAAGCTTGAAGAAGAGGAATTGACGGATGAACGCTTTTTGCAGGAAGTACGTGATTTGATGGCGAATAAAGATAAACTTCTGTCTCAAATGGAAAGCTATCAAAGCCGCAAGACGAAAAACAAAGTCATTTCTATCATTCAAGCACATGAAAAAAATAAATAACGTGATAACCGCTATGTTCATTTACATAGCGGTTTTTTTATTCAATTCATGAGAATTTTGTCGATATATGAAGAAAGTATGTTTAGCTCAAGGAGGGTTAAGGGATGAAATGGTTCAAGAATAAGAAGAGCATGCAGATGAGTATTAACCGTAAGTTGATGCTTATCGTTTTTTTAGCAACATTATTCAGTTTACTATTAGGGACGCCAATTTCTTATCTTCAGCGGCGTATGCTGAACTCAGGGCTGCTTGACGTTTTAGGATCGACGGGGGTAGCCTTCATTCAGACGTATTTTACAATCATTGTTAATTTAATCATTATGGTTATGTTTGTAGGCTATGGTATCCGGAAATATGTTTCAAAACCTCTCTTGGAAATGGGTACACAAATGAAAGATATGCATGGGGAGACGATTGATCTGTCTGTAGATTTGCAATTGGATCAAAATGATGAATTAGGGCGTTTGTCTAACAACTTTAATGATTTGAATCGTAAGCTTCGAAGTGTTATTCATACTTTTAAAGAATCTTCAGAATCCGTAGCAGCCATTTCAGAAGAAAACTCTGCATCTGTTGAAGAAGTGGAAGGACAAGCCGGAGAGGTGCATCATCAAAGTCAACTTCTCGATGATCTCTCAGAAAGAGGAGAGCGTACGATAGAAGAGGTATCACAGAGTCTATTGGAATTATCGTCGCTTATTCAAATAGCGCAGGGACGAGCAGATGATGCGCTGGGTGTTTCTGAACAAACACTTCAGGCAACGGAAATCGGGCACAGTTCAATGGACAAGGTTATGGTTAAGATGAAGGAAATTCGAGGACAAAGTGATTCTACGAAGAGAGAAGTAGAAAGGTTCAAAGAGTACTCAGAGAGGATAACGGCAATGGTAGATACCATTTCTAATATTGCAGCCCAGACGAACTTGCTCGCCTTAAATGCAGCCATTGAAGCTGCACGAGCAGGGGAGGCGGGACAAGGGTTCGCCGTCGTGGCAGATGAAGTCCGGAAATTAGCTGAGCAGTCCACGAAAGAAGCGGAAGAAGTGAACGAGATTGTGAGAACGATAACGTCAACCACTCATAAAGCCACTCAAGAAATGGATGAAAATACGAGACTTGTAGATGAAGGTGTCGTGTCTGTTCAAGAAGCAGGGGAAGCGCTTGACCATATTCAGAGTTTTGTTCAGTCATCTGTAAGTCAGATGAATCAAATCAAAGAGGTTACCGATGAAAAAGTGGCGACAAGTACAGATATTATTCATTTAATTAAGGATTTGGGAGCATTCATCGATCATACGAAGTCTTCATCAGCCCAAGTAAATCGAAGTATGAAAGAGGTTCAGGAAGCAATTCGAAATATTTCAGGGACTTCCGAACAGATGAGTCAAATGGCTACTCATTTGAGCGATGAGCTCACTGTCTTCCATGTAGGGAAAAGCACTGATTCTCTCTTACTGACAGACTACTCGAATAGGGGGGAGCAAAATGATTGAAGCACTCGAGCATCATAATCGTGAAGTCACAATGAAGTTAGCGGGAGATATTCATGTAGAGGAAGCGACACAAATGAGAGAAAAGCTGCTAAGTTCCTATGAGGAAGGCTTTATTGATTTCGATATCGATTTTTCTCGGGTTTCTTTTATCGATAGTGCAGGTTTAGGAGTGTTAGTCACGATCCATAAACGAGTACTCCAGCAGCAAGGTCAGCTCATCATAAGAGGGGCAAAAGACTCAATTTTGGAAATTTTTACTATAACAAGGCTTACACGTGTTTTTAAGTTCTATGATTAGGATATTCTACCAAAGAGGGTTTGTTCTCTTTGGTATTTTTATTTAACAATTATCTACTATATCCTTTTACAAACTTGCAGATAAGGGAATACAGAGGATGAAAGCACATGTGTGGAGTGTTTAGATGCATGGAGAAGAAAACGCTTAATCGATTTTGAAGAGGAGAGGTTGAATGATGAAAACATCTTATGAGGCCAACATCTTTCACCCTAAAGATTTACGTGAAATACGAAAGCAATTTTATCCACACTTAGTTCAACGATTTGGAAAAGATCAATTACTGGTGGACGCCTCCATCTCTGAAGCGATTATTAATTCCTGGAAGCATGGCCATGGCGGAGCTAGTGAAGAATCCATCAAGTTAAAAGTTACATTCTTAGATTCAATGATGATTGTCAGAGTGCAAGATTGCGGTGAAGGGTTTAATTGGAGAGACTATCAAGTGGCTAGTGATATGAAGCATTGGTTTCCGGACGTTGAGGACCTTGAAGGAACCGGCCGGGGAATAATCTTAATGCTTCGAGTTATGGACGATTTACGATATAATGATAAGGGCAATGAATGTTTGCTGATGAAAAAATATCGTCGTCAGGAGTAGATGGTGTGAATACAAACATTTGTCGTTATTGTTATAAAGAAATACAGGACAGGGATGAACTAGTCACAGCTTCGAATTGGTTCCGAGTCCGTCCTTACCACTATCGTTGTTTTGAACTGCTCGAACAAGATACGAAAACGATAGCCGGCACTTGGACACCAGTGAACGGAGTTACAGGCATCATTACCATTATGCTGATGCTCATCTTATCCGTGGTGATGTTTACCACGAACATTCTTGGCGGAATTGGAGACTTACTCGGAATTCTAGCTTTCTATCCTGTTTTTCTAAGAATCTTTTCATACTTTGTTTTTGAGATTCGATTGCCAAAGTATATAGAAAATAAACGAAGACATTAATTTGTGCTGCTGATTTGTATCAGCAGCTTTTTTATTATGTTTCTATTATCTTATTCCCCCTCATTAAACATAAGCTCCCGTTTGTTGAAGACTCAGTTTCGAGACTTTTATGTGCGGGGATGGTGACGGGGAAAAACGACTCCCTTTCCGCGGACATGCGCTGAGCCTCCTCA
>NZ_JRNX01000156.1 GCF_000786645.1 Halobacillus sp. BBL2006 | reverse complement strand
TCTTTTGTTTTTTGTTCCTTCCTCGACTTCTCTTTTTCTAGCATGCTTATTTTCAAATCTTCGTATTTCTGAAGCAAATGGCTCTGTTTCTCATTTAACTGCTTCAATTTATCAATATAGACTTGCTTTTCTTCCGTTAAAATTGAATGAGTGTCATGCAGCTGCTTAGGCATGACTTTAACCGTTTGATTAACGGTAAATTGTCTCACATAAGAGGAAAGATTCATCCTATCCATATGAATTTTAGGATTTTCATAAAATGGCGATTGTTTAACGATGGAAGCGCTCAGGTCTGATCGTAATTCAATCGTTGATAATTGTACGGCTAGATCTGTAATCACGGCTTTTTTTAATTCATTTTTCCACTTATCCTCTTTGTGTTTGAAATCAGAAAGGTCTTCCTTGATGCGCCGCAGAGTGTTTTGTGAGGCTTTTAATTCACCATTCATCTTTTTGAGGACGGGGTAGAAGGGGATAATGTTCGAATGATTCCAGTCTCTAGCTTTGTCTTCCATAGCCCTATTCCTCCTTGATCTGCATATTATTATAGGTATATGTATCAAACAGTAATTGGTGAAAATTTTTTTGGAAAAGAGGAAGGGAGGAAAAATCCCCCCAATGATTAAGGAGTGGTATAAGGAATATCGTTGAAGGTGAGACAGTCTTTAACAAGCAGCTGATTATTCGGAACATCAACTGGCACTACTGTAAAAGTTCCAGCAGTTAAAGCGAACGTATCTTGGGCAGCTTCTGTTAAAGTGAGGGTATACGGTACATTCAATTGGTCGCCTGTTCCTCCTATCACATCCGCCCGGCCTTTTACTGTCATTATAAGGTCACCTGTGCACTCTACACTGGCAATCGTTCGTGGGATAACTGTTGTATTTCCTGTAGCAGAAGTGTAGTTATAGACCCATGTACTTTGAGACAGGGTACAGTTATCACAAATTAGAGCCTCCAGCTGGTGCCGTGTTCCCGAGTCGGTTACATCAATGTCTGCTTCCGCCTGACAGTCGCAATTCGTTCGTGGGAATATATCCGGACACTGTGGCGGGAATTCAAAATCAGGACAAACTTCGGTGATTGGAGGAGGGAGTGGGATATCATTCGGTCTCGGTTGACAGAATTTACCCAACACTTCTAGTTTAACCTCTGCTTCTACTTGGATTTCCTTACAAATGGTTACTCTAAGCTGGACCAAATCACCTAGCAGCACTCGATTCGTTGGTTTACAGAAAATTTTCGTAATCCTGCAGGAGATGTTATCTTCATCTAATGGAGCAGGAATACAAATCATATATTCTTCATCAAATTGAACGGGAACATCAAATTTACATAACAATTTATCTTCCGTGGCGTCAATAATTTTCAATTCCACAAATACGGTCCATAATATTCGGACGACACCGGGGGTGCCATTTTCTATTTCTAATATCTCACAGCTGAAACGATCAAATTTATCTTCACATTTTTTAGGGCATTTGTTGGAAAAGTTTTTAATCTCCTTAAGCGGAAACGGTGGTGGGACTTCTGGTGTATTACATTCCACTTTTAAATCGTGGTGTTTCTCTAATGCGGCTCTTACTCTGGATGCACAAGGTTCGTTGCAGAAAGAAGCAGCAGGGATCGAAGTTTTATTTTCATAACTGTTGATATCCGTAATCCAATCATAGACTTTCATTACCCGGATACATTCGGGCATTAAGCTATTGGGAGTAAGATCATTAATTCCGTTTACATTATTTAAATCTGCCATGGCAAAAGACACCTCTTTTAGAAAAGTAACTTAGAAATAAGTTATTCATCGATCAAAAAAAGGTGTTCACCTATTTCTTTTCATTCAAAAAGGGGAGAAAGTGCTCTTCTCCCTAACTATTACGGTCAGTTAAAAGGTAGATCGCCAAACGTTAAGCAGTCTTGAACGGTGATTTGACCTTGCCCCATTGGATTCGTTACCGTTACCAAGCGGTGACCCGTCCGTTTCGAATCCTGCGAGAACCCCATTTAATGAAATGAAAAGTCTGTTTTGGGTGACATCTAAAGCCATCTGATCTACACCAAAGTAGGTAAGAACCGGACCTAAACCGTGATTGAAAGACCCTGAGAGTGTTAAATAAGGCATAGATGATGAGAAATTAAATATGTTTACTGTATTTGCTGTTAAAACATACACCTTCGTACCGTCTTCAGAATCTACAATGGTCTGTGGACCTAAGTTTGTAGGTACGTTATTCACCAATGCAGGAAGAGCGGGGTTTGAAGTATCAAAAATGGCAATTTCACTGCTAAGGTTGTTAGCAACAAAGGCATAATTGCCGGAATGGTGAAAGGTGATATTTAATGGTCCGTCCCCACCTGTACCTACTGTCGTGCCGCTATCTGTGAGGGTACCGCTATTGCTAATTGTCAGCACCCTTATCCGGTCATCATCATAATCTACTCCTAATACTAGACCACTTCCGTTTGGCGATACGTCTGAAGCTTGCAAGTCAATGTCAGGATGTACTTACTATCATTTGACTTTGTAAATTGTAAGAGGTGATACCCGGTCCACCAGGGCCGATGAAAAAGTCCCCATCTGTAATGATCCCAAAACGGCTGTCAGGCGTAAGAGATACATCTACTGCAGCTAATGGCGTAGGTTCATCATCAATCACTTGAGGTGGTTCTTGTGTTAGGTCTAATTGAATTACTCGTGCTGCACTAAAAGCGGTTACTAATGCTCTAGCACAGTTCCGTGTTATAGCCACATCAATATAGTCGTAAGATGGAACGTTGATTTGATGAAGTACAGTAAGATTATCAGTGTCAAAGATTGTAATTCTGCCAATACTATTTTCGGTTACAACTCCGAAATTAGATTGAATATGACTCACTAATTTTCCTCCTTATTTAGAGTTTTTAAGAATTTTTTATAAAAAAAAGGCGAAGGATACCTTCGCCCTTTTATACCTTTTATGGTCTATTAACCTCTAAATCGTCAAACGTTAAGCAGTCTTGGACAGTTAATTGGTCATCTGGTACAGGAACGTCGTTTGTTGCGATAATTGGGTTCATACCAGGTCTTACAATTAAGTTGAACAAATCAGGTGTGTTCATGCCAGGAGTTTCAATGAAGGAGAGCTCGTAGTTAACATTTGTGAAGTTTCCAGCTGCTCCACTTACATCCGCTGTTCCTCTAACAATCATCTGTAATCCTGCAGTGAGGCTGTTACATTCAACACTTGTAATCGTTCTTGGTGTTACAGTGGTCACATCTCCACCTGGAGCCGTTTGCGTGTAACTCCATGTACTTTGAGATAACGTACAGTTATCACAAATTAAGGCATCGAGTACGTAGTTGAATCCTGTACTTGCCACGTTCGTATCAATGGCGGCTTCCGCCTGACAGTCACAGTTCGGACGTGGGAAGATGTTCGGACATTGAGGCGGGAATTCGAAGCCTGGGCATTCCTCTGGTGTTGGAGGAGTTGGCAGGATATCGTTTGGACGTGGCTGACAGAATTTCGCCAATACTTCCAATTTCACTTCTTCTTCAATTTGGATATCTTTACATACGGTTACGCTGACTTGAACCTGGTTGCCAAGGAAAACAGTGTTTAATACAGAGCAGCGGACGGCTGTAATACGACAGAACACATTGTTTTCATCAAATGGAGCTGGGATACAAACCATGTAAACGTCATCAAATTGAACAGGTACTACAAATGAACAAATAGGCGTATCAGGATCAGTGTCCTCATTCACAGCAGTGACTGTAACGAATACTGTCCATAGCACACGAATCATCCCTGGGGCACCATTGGTGAACTCTACTACCTCACAAGTCGCATCAGGACCTGGGACCGTCGGAGGTGTACACCTAAAACCGATGTTCACTCCAGCTTCTATGGCATTGGCTACGTCTGTTGCACATGGCTCCGGAATAGGAGTTTTGTTTGTGTACTGATTGACATCTGTGATCCAATCATAGACTTTTTGCGTGCGAATACATTCGGGCATTAAACTATTCGGCGTCAAAGGAGGAATTTGAGCACCTTTGATTGACTTAAAATTTTTCATACAATCTACCTTTCTAAAATGGTTTTAACATTAATATCTTATTAATTAGAAAGGCTTTCGTAACGGGGTTTTCACCTATTTTTAGTAAGATAGACAGGCGTCTATATCTTTCTAGGCTACTAACTAGTATCAATAAAAAGCTTCATGATTCATTAATAGCTTCATAAAATGAACTGAATAGGCATAGATCGGGAGGTCATATAGTGAACATCTCTGTTTTATATGAAAAAAAGAAAATAGGGGAGATTTCTTATTCATCCTTGCCAGCTTTTCGTTTGTATTGTGAGGACCAGGGGTTTATAACTTTCTGGCACTCTAAGGAAAAGAATTTGGTGCTGAGCCCTGCTTTATCTTCAAAAAGAGTGTTGATTAAGGGAAGTGAACTTTATGAGAATTCCATGAAGCTTTTTCTTAAGGACAGCGGGTTGACGGTTGTTGATGAAGAACAAGGAGAGGATCTGCATTTAAGGATTGAGTTTTCGACTAAAACAAGCTCATCTGAAGACCGCACACCTCAAGTTACGTTTTACCATCATCTTCGACATGATCAACAGAGACTGAAGCTAAATTTATACAAAGAGTTAAAAGACAGCGAGTTCCACCATCAATTTGTGAAGATGGATAATAGCTCTCAGGTTCCTCTGCTTAAGGTAAGCTGTACTATCCCTCAGGACACAGAACAAGAATGGATCGAGCTGCTTTCCATGATGATTGCTTCTGCGGTGTTACGGTATTTCCAAATTGGAAAGACTCAATCTATGCTGTCCTGTTTGCCAATCGGGATAACGGATATTTTTTCAAAAGTAAAATCATCTCCCCACATAATGAAGCAGGGTGAAACTACTTCCACTAAAAACAACCCTAAACCTACCCAGCCATCCGTTCCAAAAGATGAAAGGAACCCAAAACAGCCGCCATCAGCTGACGTGTATTTTGACTACACGATTTTCTTTAGCGGAAAAAAGGATCGTCTTATGACTCATGGAAAACTAACTATAAAAAATGCGAGCGAGATTCCTTTGCATAATCCGGTGATTTGTTTGAAGGTTCAACCAGCAGGATGTCTCGAAGTCCGTGGTCAAATCCTTCCGCCTAACCTCGTGGAGGGACTCGGAGTGCATTCAGAAGAAGGGACCAAAGGCTGGAAGTTTGCGAGTGAAGATTGGCTGGAAGTGGCGGAAGAACGGGGAGAATATTGGATCGGACCGATTCAACGTGTGACTATACCTGGAAACCAAAGTCTCTCGTTGGATAATCTTCAATTTGTTATTAAGAAACCAGAAGAAGGCCAGGATGTAACTGTTCGTGGATTTGTCTATTTTAATGAAGATAATGTGAAGTTCAGTTCAAGTAATAAGGTAAGCGTGAAATTTCATTCTAAATAAATTCATAAGGGGGATGGAAGGTGAAAAAGCGAACGAGTTTTCCCTCAGCTAGACTGACACACGAACAGCTTCAGCAATTGGTCATCCACTTAAAATCTGAGGTAAGTAAATATGAAGAGATTTCAAAGCAGGATCAGCCGTATCTAAAAAAAATAGAAGAGCTGCGCCAGGAGAACCAGAAAATAAATGAAGAATTGGACCATCTAAAAAACGAAAATCAGTTATTAAACAAAGAAAACGAGGATTTTAAAACAAAACTGCCTCCATTTTTAATTTATAAACAAGAACTGGAAAGAGAATGGAATAAAAAGTACGAAACTTTGGATTACGAATTTAAGGAAAGTGAGAAGGCAAGAACTGAACTAGAAGATAAATATCAAGCGAAGGAAATAGAAAGAATGGCTCTACAAGAGAAACTGAAAGAGATAGAGGACTTATTAGGAAAAGAAAGAAAGAGTTTGCAAGCCAAGATAGAAAATATTCAATCAACGGTTACTCAGTTTGAAGATCGAGAACAAAGCTTAACAAAGAAAGTAAACTCATCGAAAGAAAAAGAAATGAAATTAATGGATAACATTGATCAATTAGAAAACTTAAATAAGGAACTTAAAGATAAAATTTCAATTGTAGAAGAAGCTTTACAAAGAGAAGAGAGGAGTAAAACTCACTTATTAAATGAAAACAATAGACTTCTAAAAGAGAATCGAAACCTTTCCAACTGGAATCAAGAATTAAAAGAAGAACTTGAGGCGATTAAAACATCCTATCAGCATTTAGATGAAAACTATAAGACTGTTAATCAGGAATATGAAGCTGTTGTTCATAAAAATAGTGCTCTTAAAGATGAGATCAAAGAATCCAACACTCGATATGGGGCAAAAAACAAGCAGCTAACAGAAGATTTAAATCATTTAAATGAAACGTTACAGCAGCAATACGAAAAAGAAAACGAGTTGAACCAACAAATTTCATTGCAACAAAAAAATAGAAGAGACTGGGAAGGTCAGTATAAGGAATTAGAAAGAAATAATGAGAGACTCAAAAAAGAAAATCAAAACTTGGCGGAGCAGTTAAAAGAAATTGAAAGCCAAATGGAACAAATGGTGGAAGCACATCAAGCAAACCATCACAAAGAACTAGAGCAAAAAGAGATACAGCTTCATGAGCAGCTTCAGTGCAAACAGGACTTGGAAGAAAAGCTGTCCTCCTCCTTAAAGAAGGAGCGAGTGTATCAACAGGAGATTGATCAACTGAAAAAGGAAACAGTCAATTTAATGAAGGAAAAACAGACCATACTGGGAAAAAGTGATCTCACTCAGCCTCAGCTAATTAAGGAACTGATTGTCGAAATTGATCACTATAGTAAAAAAGCGGCAGACGGTTTGGAGACAATTGAACGATTAGAAAAGGAAATAGACTTTTTGCAAAGCGAACTGGTTAAATTAAAATCATTCCGTCTATAAATTCAGTTGTAGGTTCTTGATAAGTATAGATCAAGAGCTTTTTTTATTTCCGCAAATCTAAGAGGAGGGATGAAATGCATGATGGGACTGATCTACTAAATGGTCAGAATCTTCTTGACGGAAAAACTAGGAAAAGCGTATAGTAATACATATAGTTTTAGTAAACGCTTACGTAGGTGAAGAAAGCAAGGTGTAGTCATGAATCCGACCATTCAGGATGTAGCAAAAGCAGCGAATGTTTCAATTGCAACCGTGTCCAGGGTACTCAATAACCAGCCGGGTTTTTCAGAGAAAACAAAAACAAAGGTGCTGGAAGCGATAGAAGAGCTTGGATACCAGCCAAACGCGATCGCAAGGGGTCTTGTGAACCGGAATTCAGGAACGATCGGTGTATTGTTTCCAAGTGTTTCTGGGCTTTTGTCAGCAGAAGTGCTTCATGGAATCGAAGCGCGTGCGCATGAGCAAGGATACAGCGTCATCGTATGTAACACGGCGGCTGATCCAGTCAAGACGTTGAAATATATCCAGTTATTGAGCGAGAAGCGAGTGGATGGCCTCGTATTTGTAAGTGAAGAAGTGACGGAGGAGTATTATAAGGCCTTCGAGCGGATGGGTGTCCCCGTATCCTTAGTTTTGACGCAATCGTATAAATACCCTTTGCCTTTTGTGAAAGTCGATGACTCTCATGCAGCTTATACGGCTACACGTCATTTGATCGAGTCTGGTCACGAGAAAATCGGAATGATTTCTGGTAACCCCAATGACATACTCGCAGGAATGGGGAGGATTGAAGGCTTCAAGAGAGCTCTTTTAGAAGCTGGCCTTCCCTATTCAGATTCTCTCGTCGAAAAATCCTCATCCTTTACGTATGAAGATGGTCTGAAAAGTTTCCCGAAACTGATGGAGCGCTATCCAGAGATGACAGCCGTCTTCTCAGCAAGTGATGAGATTGCTGTTGGAGCGATTGCAGCTGCCTATAAACTTGGCATCAACATTCCGGAGGACGTTTCCATCATCGGCTATGACAATTTGAAACTATCCGAAATGTCTGTACCGCCGCTGACAACGATATCCCAGCCTTTTCAACGCATGGGAGAAAAAGCGATTGAGATGGTTCTAACCATGAAAGAAGAGAAAACGGCAGAATCTTGCATCATGGCGCATGAATTAGTGGAGCGGGATTCTGTAAAAAAAATAAACTAAATTTTTTTAGAGGTTTACGTAAACGCTTACGTTAATTTGAAGGAGGAAAAGTAATATGACGAAACAATGGTGGAAAGAAAGTGTGGTCTATCAGATTTATCCGAGGAGTTTTAACGATAGCAACGGGGATGGAATTGGGGATCTTCCCGGAATCATAGAAAAACTTGACTATTTGGCTGAGCTTGGAATCGATGTGATTTGGCTTTCCCCGGTCTACGATTCACCCAATGACGATAACGGTTATGATATCCGTGATTACAGAGCCATTATGGATGAGTTCGGAACGATGGAAGAGTTTGATCAATTATTGCAACAAGCGCATGAACGAAATCTTAAGATTGTCATGGATCTCGTCGTAAACCACACATCAGATGAGCATGCCTGGTTTGTCGAATCAAAATCATCCAAAGATCATCCTAAACGAGATTATTACATTTGGAAAAAAGGCCAAAATGGTGAGCCGCCAACTAACTGGGAATCAGCTTTCAGCGGTTCTGCCTGGCAGTATGATGAGGCAACAGAGGAGTATTTCTTACATATCTTCTCAAAAAAGCAGCCGGACCTAAACTGGGAGAATGAAGACGTAAGAGCTGATGTGTACGACATGATGAACTGGTGGCTGGACAAAGGAATCGATGGGTTTCGGATGGACGTCATCAATTTTATTTCAAAGGATCCAGCTTATCCAAATGGCGAAGTCCATGAAGGGAAACAATACGGTGATGGTAGTCCTTATTTTATGAACGGCCCTCGTATCCATGAATTTTTACATGAAATGAATCAGGAAGTATTATCCAAGCATGATATCTTAACGGTAGGAGAGATGCCGGGTGTAACTCCTGAGGAAGGAAAGCTTTACACGGCAGAGGACCGGAATGAATTGAGCATGGTCTTTCACTTTGAACATATGGATGTCGACGGTGGTGAGCTTGGAAAATGGTCATTAAACGGCTGGAAGCTGACCGACTTGAAGAGGATTCTTTCCAAGTGGCAGTATGAGCTCGAAGAGGAAGGCTGGAACAGTTTGTATTGGAACAACCACGATCAGCCACGTGTTGTATCCCGCTTTGGAAATGATCAGGAGTACCGTGAAAAATCAGCTAAGATGCTCGGTACTTGCCTTCATATGATGAAAGGGACGCCTTACATTTATCAAGGAGAAGAGCTTGGAATGACGAATGTGGCTTTTGAAACGATCGAGGAATATGAGGATTTGGAATCGTTGAATATGTATGACGAACGAGTTCATCAATACGGAGATGCAGTTCAAGATGTTATGGAAAGAATCCACCATAAAGGCCGGGACAATGCTAGAACACCTATGCAGTGGTCCAAAGAGAAGCATGCGGGCTTTACAACAGGCAGACCTTGGCTTGGAGTTAATCCAAATTATAAAACGATTAATGCGGAAGATGCGTTGAAAAATCCGGATTCTGTTTTTCATTATTATCAGCAATTAATCCAGCTGCGCAAATCCAATGAGACCATCGTTTATGGGAAATTCGATCTGCTATTGCAAGATAGTGAGACTATATTTGCGTATACACGTACGTACGGTGATGATGTCCTGCTTGTGCTTTGCAACTTTACGGGCGAGGAACAGAAAGCGAAGCTCGGTGCCTTCCAGAATCATAGTGGTGAGGTCGTACTGACCAATCGTGAAGAAGAGCATGCTGGTTCTTCAAACCTGGCAAACGTCATACTTGAGCCATTCGAGGCAACGGTTTTTGCAATAAAATAAACCAACAGAGAATTTATTTTTCAGGTAACGTAAACGCTTACTTAAAAAAGGAGTGGAGAATAGTGAAACGAGTCGTTCAGTTGATGGTCGCCTGTTCGTTCATCGCTTTAAGTTTAGCCGGTTGTGGCGACAGTGCATCTTCAGAAGGTGAAGTGAAGCTGGAGTTGTTTTCCAACAAAGCGGAGAGCATCGACACGTACAACAAGCTTATTGAAGAATTTGAAAAACAGCATCCTGACATCAATGTAGAGCTTTACGCCCCGCCGTCTGCGGAAACCGTTCTCCGCACAAGGCTCGTGAAGGAGGATATGCCCGATATTCTCTCAATTGCTGGGAGCTCGCTCTATGGAGAACTGGCGGATGCGGGCATGCTGACCGATTACTCTGGAACAAAAATGCTGGAAACCATTCAGCCGAGTTATGTTGATATGATCAACCAACTTGTTCCGGGCGATCACGAAGGAACGTACGGTCTCCCTTATGCAACCAACGCGAACGCCGTCATCTACAATAAAAAGCTGATGGAAGAGTTGGGGTTGGACGTTCCAAAAACGTGGGATGAATTCATCGCTGCGTTGGAAAAGGCGGAAGATGAAGGGGTCACACCGATCTATTTCACGCTAAAAGATGCGTGGACGGGTATGATCCCTTGGAACGCAGTAGCCGGGGTTTTACAGCCGGACCGTTTCGCGGAAAAGAAAAACAACGGTGAAGCGAGTTTTACAGAGGACTATCAGGAAGTGACGGATAAAATGCTTCAACTCTTGGAATATGGATTAAGTGATAACTTTCAGTATGGCTACAACGATGGAAACAGCGCGTTTGCAAATGGAGAAGCCCTCTTTTATTTCCAGGGAAACTGGGCGATTCCAGAGCTTAAAAAAGTGAATCCCGATGTCCAACTGGGCACGTTTGCGATGCCAGTTACGAATGATCCTGAAAAAAACGAACTCATCTCAGGGGTTGACGTTATGCTGACAGCGCTAAAGGATTCCGATCATCCTAAAGAGGCACGGCAATTCATCGAATTTATGATGAAAGAAGAGCATGCGAAGCAGTACATTGAAGAGCAATACGCATTCTCCGCACTTAAAGGGGTCCAACAAGAGGATGAAATTCTTACAGGTCTCCAAGAAA
>NZ_JRNX01000155.1 GCF_000786645.1 Halobacillus sp. BBL2006 | reverse complement strand
GATTCTCTATTTCCACAGGGGCACTCGAATGCTTAAATGCTTGCCAGGCAAGATAAAATAAATAAGCGGCACCGGCGTATTTGATAATGGAAAAAACGACAGAAGATTGATATAAGATGGCCGATATTCCAATCGTCGCCGCCGTAATATGTATGAGCAGCCCTGTGCAAAGCCCCAATGCTGTAAAAATACCGGCCCATTTATTTTGTATCACACTTTGGGTCATTACAAATAATAGGTCAGGCCCAGGCAGAAGGGTCAAAGCTACAGCTACGCCCAAGAATGAGAGGAGCAGACTAATTTCCATGTGTTTTTCTCCCTTCGTTTTATTAGGCACCAAAAAAGCGAACAGGTCCATGCTTTTCTTCTACAATTTTATGATCCATCAAAATTGATAGAGCACTCTATATTCTTTCAAAACTATGAAAAAGGCGCCTCTCCAGGAGGACGCCTAAAATAAAAAAAGCTCCAAAGGATACTCGATACGTGTCTTCAAAATCAAAATATGAGAAATTTTTTTATTGTAATACTTCTTCTGCTTGGCGAAAAGAATCATTTGGAACATAGATTTGATACGTACATCTCATGCCTCTGCCTACCCCGGAATGGCTCAATGTCTTTGTTTTTGGCTTAAAACCATTATTCTTAAGAGTGCCAACCACACGATAATATTCAGTCAAATCCCTCGTCGCATAAACCATTTCCCACTCTACGAATGTACGCTTAAACATTCCTTTGATCTTAATGATACATCCCCCGCCTATCTTTTAAATGTCCATAATCCTCCGTCATATATACAGTATGAAAGAGCAATTAAAACTATGCGCTCCATTTTTGATGGAAAATGCTTTGATTTAAGGATATGGAATGAATCATTGAAGAGCACATAATCTTTAAGAATAGGTTTCGATACGCATATGGAATTTTCCTTCATAGAAGATAAAAATCGTGGAATAAGCTCTTACCTCATCCCACGAATACCTTCAATACCTTCTGGATTCTCCATATTTATCAGTGTTCTCTGAAGGGGGCCAAGAAAAATGGCCATAAATAATCCAAAGAGTATAAAAACTGCAGCTATTCCGATAATAATGCCCAAACTTTCACCACCTTAGAATACTTTTCTCCTCTCTTTACCCGGGGAGTCTAGTTCGAACCCTGTTAGAGCCCAAAAATACATTAAATCCTTCTTGAGAGAACCTCTACTCCTTTTTCTCCACCAATTAACACGACATCTGCCATATTCGTAAATATTCCTGTTTCGACAACTCCGATCAATTGTTTTATTTTGAAGTGAATGGATTCAGGCTCTGTCATTCTTCCAAACTTGCAATCTACAATAACGTTCCCATTATCTGATACAAAGGTTTGTCCATCTTTTTTTCTCACTTCAGTTGTGCAGCCTAGTATTTGTAATCTTTTCATAGTCATGGACAGACCAAAAGGTAAAACTTCAACAGGAAGAGCCCTGGCACCAAGAGTTTCGACCATTTTGGATTGATCCCCAATAATGATGACCTTTTCAGCTCCAGCCATTACAATCTTTTCCCTGACGAGTGAGCCTCCTCCTCCTTTTAACAAATTAAAATGAGGATCGATTTCATCTGCACCATCTACCACTAGATCTAAAGTTTTTACAGATGAAGGGTCACATAAAGGAATACCGAATTCTTTCGCCCAGTTTTCTGTACGTTTTGAAGATGGTACCCCGTTCATTTTAAGTCCTTGCTTTATTTTATTACTGAGCAATTTCATCATCCAGTACACAGTAGAACCTGAGCCTAACCCAACGACCATTCCGTTTTCAATATACTCTGCTGCTTTTTCTCCTGCATTCTTTTTACTGTAATCAGCTATAGAGTCAAGCTTTTCATAATTACTCTGTTCGGACAACATTCTTCACCCTTCACTTATGAATTCACGACATCTCGATTCACGAGGTAGGTTGGAATTTTTCCTGTTAAAACATCGGCAACATTTTGAGCGGTTTTACGTTTAAGTTCCAATTCTGATTCGATAGAATAATAAGCTGAATGGGGGTTTAAGATCACATTATTCATATGTAATAGAGGATTATCAGGTTCAATTGGTTCTGTTACCAATACATCTAAACCTGCTCCAGCAATTTCCCCGTTCTGTAGAGCTCTGATCAAAGCACCTTCGTCGATCACGGGTCCTCTGGATGTATTAATAACAAAAGCACTATCTTTCATCCAGGAAAACTGTTCATCACTAAGCAACCCTTTGGTTTGAGCATTAAGAGGAGGATGAACGGAAATGTAATCGGATTGTTCACAAAGGGTCTGCAAATCCACCATTTTCACTCCTAAAGAAGCAGCCAATTCGTGTGAAACAAAAGGGTCATAGGAAATAATATGTAAACCGAACGCCTTTGCCTTCTTTGCTAATGCTTGTGGGATATTCCCTAAGCCAATGACTCCTAAAGTTTGTCCGTTTAATCGATAAACAGGCTTCATGATTTTTGAATCCCAAGTCCCCTGTTTTACAGATTCATTAAGCTGAACAATTTTTCTTGCACATGCCATCATCAATGCAAAAGCATGATTAGAAACTTCATCAAGACAGTAATCTGTTACATTGCAAACCATTTTTCCGTTTTTTGTCGCTGTTTTAACATCTATGGTGTCAAAACCAACACCGTATCGTGCGTATACCTTACATCGATCAAGAGTTTCAATTACCTTTCGAGTAATTGGGGCATACTGACTTATGATTCCGTCAACATTTTTCCCTGCCCTGATCACCTCATCCTCAGTCTTACATTGAGCTTCAATCACTTCTGCCCCTATTGATTCAAGTACTTCTTTCTCCGGGATTAATGTTTCATAACTGAAGTCAGAGATTAACACCTTGAATTTACTCAACGCTTCCACTCCTTATTTAGTATCTTATTGCAATAAACAAAATTTTAAGTTCGTTATAAGATTGAAAATATTTTCATAGAATAGTATAAATCTTCGAAATATTTTTTGCAAACGCTTTAAATTATAGGTATGCGCATTTTACCTGTTTAACTATTTAGAATAACTTTAATGTCTAGTTCTTCCTAACGCAGTAGTGGTCCTATTACTCGCTGTCTAGTGCTGGATGCCCGTTTATTGAAGAAGCCTCGTAAATCCCTTGGTATTAAAAATCTTTCAAATCACCAGCATCTTCAATCTAGCTCTCGATGGCTCGCCTTCCAGTAAGTTTTTGTCCCGTTGTTTTTAATTATAGAGCTTGATGGTATGTAAGAGTATAAGGATTAAATTCAATACATCCATACTCGAAGAGACAGCATTCAGTATAATAAGAAATTTCAAAGTTGGAGTCAGCCATCCTATTAAAGCTAAAACTAATGGAAAAAGCATTGAAATGATTATAAAAGGGCATAGAGAAATAAATGCAAACCTTGTTATTGTAATTTGCTCCTCTGAATTTACATATCCCCCAAAAAGAGTGAAGCCAACGAAAGTTTTTTGGGACTTCAAGAAATGCGGTATACACACAAGATGAAGTAACTCATTGATGATTATCAAGAATAAAATGGCTAATAACTCGACAAATCCGAGTGAAATGGAAAAACCATCTTAGTTATTCCGAATTCTCTCAAGGTCAAACTTGAAACTGACTGGATGATCAACAAAGAAATCAGCACATTCAAAATCATGAATGGAAAAGAAAGTACAATCGACCCAATAAGAGATTTGGGCTCTCTCATTGACTTCCACCCTTGGTCCACTAACTTTTGCTGATCTTCTTTCCTGTTTTTCGGTAAACCGTGAAGGATTTTCACTTGAGGATCCTCCCTCGTATAGTAGAATAGATATTTTCGTCCACAGCGTGTTCAACCGAAGTGTTTTAGAATTGGAAGCTTCACTTACTGAAAGAGAAAAACAGTTCGCTTTTCACAGAGGGAGAGGAAAGGTAGTAAGTTTGCCGAACACCTTCATTCTTATCATCATAAGCTCAAGACAAGCTCCTTTCTGTTAACTGTTTACCCCAATCTTTTGTACTACTCTATTAACCTTCCTTAGTCATGGTTATAAATCTTGAAGAATCCGTATCAAACTCATCTTTCTTGATGAACCCTAGTTTTCCATATAGATGAATAGCTCGTTGATTGAAAGTAGCCACAGATAACCTGATTGGGCTGGCGTGATAACTTTTTTCGATGTCATTCAATATCCATCTACAAAACATCAAACCGTTTCCCTGCCCAGTAAACTCAGGGTTCATTCCAAGCCCCATATCAATGTAACCTTCAGGATACACCTTGGCATTATATCCAGCAGGAACCTTTGCAGCCTCCCCCACACAATAGTACCCAAAGATTCGATTTTGATCATCTAGCAGTACAGAATAATCCCCTTCTATAAATTCCTTTACGACTTCTTCCGATTCTTCGTTATTGTAAAAATCATACGGTGACTCATATTCCCATTTTACTATTTCATTAATTAGCTCTTCGTTCATTGCTCTTTTATTCAACTGCATGGTTTTCCTCCTCAAGTATTCTCATTAATACCACATGAATAAATTCAAATCCTCATACATTATAAAAAATCACTAAAGGGGGAGTGATGTGATGAATCCTTTTCATAGCCTCTGTCAACAATATGCAACTATCTTAAATGGTAAGCCAGAAGTTCACAATGGCGTTTGTTCTGTAGAATTTCATCGTAATCTTCAAGTGACAATCCAGGGCCGGCCGAGTCGGTCGGAGCCACGCTGAGATGTCCTTTGAATCGCTCGATCAGAGCGGTAACGCATTAAATCTAGGAGAAATCGTCCTTCTAGAAGAAGAAGTTCCATATTTCTCGAACGTTCTTGTAAGAAATGGAATCATCATCAGCGCTCTTCATAACCATTGGCCATATACAAACCCAACTATATTATACCTGCACTTCCAAGCCGTTGAATCTCCCTTATCCTTTGCAAGAAAAACGGCAGAAGCTTTAAAGGTTTTAAAAAAGTAATGGCCTATCTATACTTGTCCAATGGTCGTTTACGAGTTTTTAGTTAGGAACCTTTCTTTTGTAATTATATAAAAAACCCTGAAACTCACTAGTTTCAGGGTTTCCTCATAAAATTGGATTTTTCTAAATACTTTTACTTCAGCAAAATTATTGTAACATTCAAAATTCATAATGTATATATATTCCATAATCAGTCAGTAATCTCTATTTCTATGCAGACTTTTCCTGCTGATTCATTTCTTTTCGCTTTTGTTTTACATCCATCTTCGTCAAGATAGAGACGACTAAAGCGATAATAAACAATCCTGCGAAGTAGATGAGGCTGCTTTCATAACTTCCAGTTGTATCCTTCATCCATGCTGCGAAGATCGGGCCTACGAGTCCGGCAGCTGCCCATGCAGTAAGGATATACCCATGAATCGCACCAAGCTCTTTCGTTCCGAAGAGATCACCAATATAGGCAGGCATCGAAGCAAAACCACCGCCATAGCACGTGTAAATGACAGCGAGACATACGACAAACAGTGTCACGCTCGCCGTCCAAGGAAGTATGAGAAATAAAAAGATTTGTAACACGAAAAAAGCTAAGTAAGTGTTGCCGCGTCCGATATAGTCAGAAGCACTGGCCCAACCAATTCTCCCGAGACCATTGAATATTCCCATAATCCCTACCAAACTAGCGGCTGCAGCTGTACTCATGCCAATGCTTTCTTCAGCAAGGGGTTTAGCAGCGGAAATTACAGCTATTCCACAAGTTACATTGATAAAGAGCATTAACCATAGATAATAAAAACGCTTCGTTTTCAACGATTCCTTTGCTTTCATGTTTGCCAGATCCTTTTTATCAGGATCGCTCTTCTCTTCTTCACTATACCCTTCAGGTTTCCAATTTTTAGGAGGTCGCGCAAGATAAAGAGAAGAGACTATCATAACAATAAAATAACTAATGCCTAATATATAAAACGTAGCCGCAATTCCAACAGTGCCAATTAACGCATCCATTACAGGGCTGGCAATAGCGGCAGCAAAACCAAATCCCATAATCGCCATTCCTGTTGCAAGACCTCGTTTATCAGGAAACCACTTCACCAGCGTAGAAACAGGTGCTATGTAACCAACACCCAGCCCGATGCCTCCTAATACACCGTAAAAAATATACAATAACCCCAGGGAACCAACATTCACTGCGATGCCTGAACCGGCTACCCCTATTCCGAAGAATATGGCTGCTGTAATCCCTGCAACTCTAGGTCCATGCTTCTCTACAAACCATCCTAGAAAAGCTGCAGAAAGTCCTAAGAACAGGATGGCAAGACTGAATGTAAACTGCACTTGGCTTGCTGTCCAACCAAATTGTTCACTAAGGGGAACTGTAAAATTACTCCAGGCATACACAGAACCAATTGATATATGTATCCCTACGGCACACAATGCAATTAACCAGCGATTTTTAATTTTCTTATTCGACATATTCCACCTCACCATTTTGTCATTAATGGGCTTATTTCCATTATTTAGCGCTTTCAAACCACTAAGTGTGCATAGAAAATGTCAAAAAAGCCCGATTCCTTATTAGGAAACGGGCTTCTCATTAAGGGAGACAGCCTAAATTGTTGGATTCTTTTGAAGATAAACTTTAAACCTCTTCGTGCCTATGATGAATAATAAATATGGTTTCGCTTCAAATGGGTAATATTCCAGTCTGTCAGGTACCATTGCTAACTTCTCAAATAAATGATTTGTTGTCATTACCTCATTCAGTTCAATGATGGCCTCACTTTGATTTTTCAAGGTAAACGACAGCTTTGAATATCCTTCATTCTGCAGAAAATCAATCAATTCCATAAGTTAACTCCTTGCTGGTCCATAATTTCTATCACTTTACCCCTCCAAGGGTTCAGGCGCACATGAGGATAGGTTGGCAAAGACCTTCAGAGGGAGAATGGGGAGACAACATAGAGGCTAAATACTGCGATATCATCTATTCTTTCGCTTAGCTCTTCTAGTGAAAAATAATAGTAGGAAAAGGAAGGCAATCAAAAGGATTACCGGTGGTCCGTATACGAATGAAAAATAGCTTAATTGGCTCTTCTCAACCGGCAAATCGTTCTTATATTCGTCTTTGCTGTTTTTGATCTCACCTGTAGGTAATGCATAAACATGACTATCTTGACTTCCAACAATCAATGTATCATTCACAATAATCGGGCCAGATGGGGCAAGGGTACCACCTAACTTCTTCCTGCCTAATTCTTCACCGCTTGCCGCATCCATAGCATGGACGAATCCCTTTGCGTTCGAGAAATACACCGTTCCGTCCGCTGCTACAGGAGGAGCTTTCATAACAGTATTCTTAAATTCCCACAATCTCTCCCCTGTTTTTAAATCATAAGCATAGAACTTCTCGGTAATAGGGCTGCCTACGAACACTTTTCCCTCATAGATCATGGGCGCTCCAGATTTATTATTCTTCACCATCTCCCCAACCCCAAGACTGTCTTTCCATAACACCTCTCCTGTTTTTGTATCCATAGCATAAATCATGTGTTCAGGATGGGTCTCACGCTCCCCTGTAACTGACTTGATCATCTCTTTATAAACCTCTACGGTACCAAATTCGTTGTAAACTTCTCTATAATTCATTGCTTTAGGTGTTTCCAAAGCTGTTGTTATGATGATCTGATCGTCAATTGCAGGCGGCACATCATCAAGGCCCGCATAGACTTCGTCAAATTCTGTTTTCCAGTTAATTTCCTCAGAGGCTACATTCACAGAATAAAACGTATAAGGTTTGGGTCCTCCACCTCCGACAAAGATGCTTCCATCAGAATAGTTAGGTGAGGACATACTAACAACCGAGCCCAACTTAATTTTTGCAGCTTCTTCACCGGTACCTGCATCCAATTTGTAGAGATGTGTATCACCTGTTGCTGCATAAACGTAGCCATCATGAAACAAAGGAGTAGGCATTACCTCTCCGTCAGTCGTATGGTTCCACTTCACTTCCCCGGTTTCAGCATTAAGCGCAAGGACTCCACTCTCTTCGGTCCCCCTTAACGCGCGGTCTTGAAAAAAACGATTCCCATACCCTACATAGATTGTACCGCCCTGATAAATCATTTCTGAATGAACCCAGTTAGGAGCTTGACTTTTCCAAAGTTGTTTACCTGTATGTATATCAAAAGCAAATAACTCCCCGGTATTATGGTTTCCAGCGAACAGCCTGTCTCCTACGACTACAGGGGTTGAACGGATCTCGTCTCCAGTTTGAAATGTAGTGGAACTAAGGGGATCCGCTCCTTCTATAGTACTAACAGGATTGTTCGCATCGTTCAATCGATATTCCAGCCATTCTCCTGGACCAAATGCTGCACCTGCATAGGTTGGGACTATTAGTGATGTCATTAAAAAAGCTGTTATGAAGACCATCGTCTTTTTCATAAATCTTTTCCTCCTCAAGAATTCCTTTGAAATAATACAGAAACCTATTAATTCTCGTTCATAGGAAATTACCCTTTTCAACAGCTTATTAAAACTACTTTGAAGTGGAGATGCGATTATTTTAAAAAAAGCTTATCGCTAAAGTAAGCGACAAGCTTATGGGTCAATCTTTTCTAGCTCAACCAAACTCGTTATTTCTATATCGTTTAATGCCTGTGCCGCCAGTTTGTCTGCCTCACGGTTTCTTTTTCGTGAAACAACCTCATACTCAGGTTGAATGCCTAACTCTTCGATTTTTTCTTCAATTCGGTCAGCCCAATTCGAGAGTTCTTCTTCTAAACAAGGCCATTCCCCGCTCAATTGGTTGATTACTACCTGTGAATCTCCGATAAACTTGACAGGAATGTGATGCACTTGCATTAGTTCTAATTCTTTTAATGCCAGGTGGAGAGCAGCGTATTCGGCTTCATTATTTGAATGCAACTCCTGCACGTAGGCATTTCTTCTAAGGCGTTGAGATTTTCCGTTCTGATCATAGTAAATAGCGCAGCCTAAACCTGACTCTCTTGTATTAAGATCATATCCACCATCAAAATAGACGGTTATATTATGGGGTTCTGTTTCAATACCTTTCAAAAATTTCTTCAATTCTTTCACAGTCCATGAGTTGTTATGCTGATCGATAAAAATCAACCTCTTTGATCGTCCAGACTTCTCTAAATCTTCGGCAATCAGCAATGCTTTCTCTGAAGACATCTCTTCTGAGGAGAGTGTGGTTTTGGTACCCTTTTTTGTTTGGTATGTACATTCAATTCTTACTTTCATAAAAAAGACCACCTCCAATAATTTATAATGATTCGGCTTCTAGACAGTGTTCCCTGCTATGATTGTAAATATGTCATCTGCTCGTTAAATAAAACCTAACAGAATATGAAAAAATACAAAATAGTTGAACAGGAATACTGACTCTGAAATAATGAGTTAAAATTAATCTTTGCGGGGGTGTAAAGGTGGAAGCATTCATCCGATTTGATCAATACAATTACATTCAAGACCAAACGAAGAACCTTGTCCAGGGTCATACAACTTCGAATGACTCAGCTGTAACACAAGCATTGAAATCCATGACGCACGAGAAAGTATTGGAGTGCTTTCAAGAGCTTGAGAGCGAGCAAAAAGAACTTCTGGAACAAGTGCAGCATATTAAGGATGAAACAGAAGCGATATTTTTCCTATCCAGGTTGAAGCAGCTCATCGTACCCTTCCCACAGTTGAATGAAAATGAAGTAAAAAAACTGTTTCCTAAAATAAAGAAATTTAAAATACCCAATTTAAACGAAATCAATTGGAACGAGCTGTCTTATTTAGGATGGACTGATCATGGCTCCAATCGGAAGTATATGATCACATATCAAAATGGGAAATTCGAGCCATTCAAGGCTCGTTTACCCCTTCAGCACAGAAGGGGATGTGTACGATTTGCAATGAATATGAACATGTAGGAATGTTTACGGCGACGTTGAAAGGCAAAAATGCAGATAATATTGTAAGACGGGGAAATTACATTTGCCATGACAGTCAGATATGTAATCATAACTTGAAATCAATAAGACCGCTTAATTCATTCTTCGAATTAATGAAAAGAAAATAATTCATGAAAACCCCTGAATGGAGTTCATTCAGGGGCTGTTTTCAACTACGTTACTAACACTTTTCAAAAAATTTTGAGCACGGTCCATTTCTTCATGAGGGAACGAATAACCGTGAGCACGCCCGACTTTTAATGCCAGCTCATTAAAG
>NZ_JRNX01000154.1 GCF_000786645.1 Halobacillus sp. BBL2006 | reverse complement strand
ATACAATGGTTTTTCAGAAAAAAATTTCATCACCTCTCACTTTTCTTTGAAAATTTTTTCGTATACAATAGAAGTACCTTGTAGAACTAATAGGAGGAAATGCCATGCTTGAAGCACCAACCAAACACGTCATTAGTCGTATTCGTTCATCCTATAGCCAATTTAGTGAAAAAGAAAAATTAATCGCTGATTATATATTAGAAAACACAGAAGAAATCGTTCATTCTACAATCAACCAGGTCGCCGATGACCTTATGGTCGCGGATGCAACCGTTTTCAGGTTCTGTAAGCGGTTAGGTTTCAAGGGCTATCAGGCGATGAAAATCGCGCTTGCCTCAGAAATCGTTAATCCAATCAAAGATATCCATGAAACCATTAAAGAAACAGACAATGATCTTGAAATTACTGAAAAAGTTTTTCAAGCCAACATTCGCGCTCTCGAATCTTCGAGAGACGTTCAAAATGCCGAGAGCTTGTCCAAAGCGATGGAATACTTACTGGAAGCGAAGCGCGTTTTCTTCTATGGAAGCGGTGGCTCGGGGATTCTGGCGCAGGACGCTCAGCACAAATTTATCAGGACCGGTATGGATACCCATGCTTATACGGATTCCCATCTTCAATTAATGTCCGTTTCCCAGCTGAATGAAGACGATCTTGCCGTCGTGTTTTCTCATACCGGTTCGAATCGAGATACGCTTGATATTGTGGATATTGCTAAAGAAAGAGGAGCGAAGACGCTTGCCATTACGAACTTTGCCAAATCTCCTTTAACAAAAAAGGTTGATTTGAGTTTATATACAGTGGCGCAGGAAACGGAATATCGCTCGGAGGCACTTGCTTCAAGAATCGCGAGTCTATCACTGATTGATTCGCTGTTTGTGAATTATAGCGTGAAGATGAAAGAACAAGCGCAGGAAGCAACCCAACGGATGCGGGATGCCATTTCAAGAAAACGGATGTAGAAAGGAAGTCGTTGATGAAGTCATATGTAATCGGACTGGATCTTGGAACAACCAGTGCAAAGTCAATCATTTTTGACCCGTCCGGCCATGTTGTCGGGGAGCATGAGGTAGGCTATCCGCTGCTTCATCCTCAAAACGGGTATGCCGAGCAAGATCCATCCACTATTGAAGAAGCAGCTCTTGAAGCTATGTCGCTGAGCAAAGAAGCTGCGGGGATTACCGCTAGTGAGATCACTGGTGTGGGAATCTC
>NZ_JRNX01000153.1 GCF_000786645.1 Halobacillus sp. BBL2006 | reverse complement strand
CTGTCACACTGGCCAAAAATGGAGTAGACGTCCGCCTTTTCGAACAGAATGATCACTTTGGCGGCAAGATGATGCCAGTAAACGAGCAAGGATACCACTTCGATTTTGGTCCGAATACGATTACAATGCCTGATGTTTTTCGAGAAGTCGTCAGAATCGGCGGGCTTGATCCAGACGAAGAACTCCCATTCATCAAACTCGATCATCATACACGGAACCAGTTCAAGGACGGTACAGTATTTGACTTTTCTACAGACAGAGAATTCATGAGAGAACAGCTGTCCCATCTGGATCCAAAAGTCTGTAAAAAGTATGATTTGTTTCTCAACGAAATTGAACGTCTTTTTAATTTATCCGAAAAACATTTCTTACACCGAACTTTTTCCGGCTGGAGCGATTACCTTTCCCTTTCACTAGCAAAAAGCATGGCAAAGGTGAGGCCGCTGCAATCGATGGATCATTTTTTCAAGCAATACTTTTCCAATCCCCACATTCTTCAAGCGCTCAACCGCTATTCTACGTATGTAGGATCAAGTCCCTATCAAACACCGGCAACTTTTGCGATGATCGCTCATCTCGAATTGAACGAAGGCGTTTACTATGTACGAGGAGGAAATACAAGAATTGCGGATAGCTTTGTCAAGGCTGCTGAAAAGCAAGGAGCATTTTTATCTAAAAATACAAAGGTCACTAAGATTCTCACGGATGGAAAAAGAGCCACTGGTGTGGAATTAGATAATGGAGACGTTGCTGAGGCAGACCATATCATTGTCAACGGAGATTTGCTGAAAGCTGTCCCTGAACTACTGCCGGACGTAAAGCGGCCCCATTTATCGGATAAGAAGCTTCAATCTTTCGATCCATCCATATCGGCTTATGTGATTATGGCAGGATTGGATACAAATCTAGAGCAACTACACCACCATCACGTTCTCTTTTCTAATAATTATCAAAAAGAATTCGTCCAATTAAAGGCTGGCGATTATGCTGAACAACCGACGATTTACATTGGGACTTCCTCCAAAACAGACCCTGAGCTTTCACCTGAAGGAGACAACTGTTTTATATTGGTGAACGCTCCTGCCCTAAATGAAGGTCAATTTGATTTACAGATATATAAAGAGCTGATTTATGACCATCTGGCTGAAGCCGGTATCCCGATAAGAAAACATCTGAATGTTGAAAAGGTGCTGGGACCAGAACAAATCGAGACAAAGTTCGGAGCGTATCGAGGCTCTTTATATGGTCCTTCCTCTAACAGTCGATTCCAAGCTTTCATGCGACCCTTCAATCAATCACAAGATGTCGATCATCTCTATTTTTGTGGAGGCAGTACACATCCTGGAGGTGGTTCTCCAATGGTAGTTCTTAGCGGACAAAATGTAGCTAACAAAATCTTAGGGAAAATTGTACAGATAGAATAAGAAATGCAACAGGTAAACTTAATTCAGAATAGATGAAAAAGAAGCAGATTATTGCATCTCGGCAATAATCTGCTTCTTTTCTTGATCGGATACAAAATTTCTTTGCTCAAAGACTTCGTAGTCATTTTTACGAACGGAATGAAGGATGGCACGGTACATCTTTGCTGCTCCCCCAACAGGAGCTCGGGAATAGAGGGGATAATATGGAATGGTTTTCAAGGCATTGGCATAATAGACTTCAGCGTCTTCCGCCAACTCTTCCCACATTTGAATGAAGGCTTTATTCACTGTTTTTCTATGAAGATCACGGGTAGTGTACTCATACTTTCCCATGATTTCAGCAGGAAGATACACCCTGTCTCTATCAAGGTCTTCACCTATATCTCTAAGAATGTTGGTAATTTGCATCGCATAGCCTAGTTCAATTGCTCCATCCCTAAGTGCTGTCACTTTCCCTGGCGCAATGACAGGAAGCAGCATCAGTCCAACCGTACTAGCCACATGATAACTATAGTTCAACAGGTCATCCTTTGTATGAATCGGCTCAGGATATAAATCCATTCGCTGACCTTGAATCATATCGTAAAAGGGTCTCGGGTCCATCGAAAAATGACTAAATACATCCTCAAGAGCAATCCACGCCGGGTGTCCGCTAGAAAGTTTCCCTTCCATGAACTGGTCAAACTCTGTTGCGAAAACATCCAGCTCTTCTTTCGGATTCGCTCCTTCATCGACAATATCATCTGCTCGTCGACAAAAAGCATAAATTGCCCAAACCGCTTTTTTCTGCTGTTTAGGTAACATAGCGAAAGCTTTAGAGAAGGTTTTTGAATGCTGTTCTATAATCGTGCGACAATATTCATATGCTTGATTTAAGTCCGTCATCACTAAACACCTCGCTTGTAATTATGCCTTTCTGATCTATGATATTGCAAATGATTTGCCAAAATTTTCGCCCCCTGCATAACGATAGGCACTCCTCCGCCAGGGTGGATGGACGCCCCCACCGCATACAAATTGTTAACTGCATAGGGCTGCATTTGCGGTCGGAACACTCCAGACTGAAACAATGTCGGAGCTATTCCAAAGCTCCCTCCTTCAAATAGACCGTCTGCTCTTGCTTCTTCAGGTGACCTCACCTTGATCCAGTTAATCTGATTTCTAAGGTCATCGAACCCTCTCTCCTCCATTTGATTAATCACATAATCGATGAGATTTTCTTTTTTACTCCAGTCAACTTCTTTTCCCGCAGGGACTGGAATTAACGTGTATAGAACCCCTTTCCCTTCAGGTGCGAGCGAATCATCAATCAGAGATGGGTGAAAGGTATAGAATGATGGATCATCAGGTAGTTGTTTCAGCTCAAACACCTGCTTCATATGTCGGTCAAAGTCCGAGGACATGAAAAATTGATGAATAGAGGAACTTGGGTAATTTTTATCAAGTCCCATGTATAGGAGCAGACAGCCTGAGGATGGTGTATAGTTCCTGTTCAGCCGCTTTTCCTTAGGAAGCAAGCGATCCATAGTTGGAAAATCGCCGTTTAATATCGCTTCATCAACGGGGTATTGTCGCCCTTCAGCTATTAAAGATTGAACGTGATTCTCCTTCACAGCGATCTCTTCTACTTCAGAATTTATATGAATTTCCACTCCTCTTGATCGAAGCACATCAACGATGAGTTCTACGAGATGAGCATAACCTCCTTTCATATACCAGATGCCATGCTCATGCTCACTATAGGATACAAGCGAATACATTGCGGGAGACTGTTGAGGATGACCGCCAATGTATAAAGTCTGCAAAGTATAAGCCTCTACAAGGGCTTCATCCTTGAAATAGCTGCGCATCATCCTTTTCACGTTCTGATAAGCTTTCAATTTCATTAACGTGTGTAAGTTTTTTCTTGAAAAAAATTTACGTTTCTCTACGAACGACTGCTCCAGAAATTGCGCTTTCCCTTGCAAAAAACGCACTTTCATATCTTTTAAAAAGCGATCGAAACCTGCTTCGTTTCCAGGAAATCGTTTCTTCAACTCTTCTTTTTGTCTCTCTGGATCCGTGTACTTATGAAAAGGCTCTTTATCTTTAAAGTGGACTTTATATAAAGGATCGCAGGGAACAAGAGGAACGGCTTCTCGCTTGATCCCACCCTCTTCTAAAATTCTGAGCAGCATCTCTGGAAGAAGAACAATAGTTGGACCTTGATCGATTTTGTATTCGCCATGTTTCTCATACGTCAAGCGACCACCCAGATAATTGTTTTTCTCAAAGATTGAGATATGACGATCTTTATCTTTAGAGAGCAAAAGAGCAGTCACTAAACCGCCGATCCCCCCACCAACGATGACTGTCTGTATCTTTTTCATGAGGTTTTTGCCTCCTTTTCTCTAATCCACCCTGTAGTGATGCGGGCCGATTCCAGTATCGTTGGAAGTCCGCTTCCCGGGTGGGTGCCACCACCGACGAGCCAGCAATGATCCAACTCTTGAAAACGATTATGAGGTCTGAAGTACATCATTTGGGACAGCTGATGCCCTAAACTGAAGGTTGCTCCTTTATGAACGAAATGATCGGTTTGCCACTGTTTTGGTGTCAACACTTTCTCTGTAACGATATGATCGCGGATATCAGAGAAACCAGTCTTTTTCTCTAGCTCATCAAAGATTAGCTGCTTAAATGTGTCCTGTTTTTCATCCCAATCAATTTCCGAGTAATTATTCGGAACAGGAGCTAAAATATATACAGCTGAATGTCCTTCTGGAGCGAGAGAGTTGTCTGTAACACTCGCATTATGAATATAAATGGAAGGTTCATCCGAAAGCACGAGATCTTTTGTCATTTCGTTGACATTCTTTTGATAATCCTCCGCAAAAAGAATCGTATGATGAGGCATATCGTAAAGTTTGTCCAACCCCACATAAATCATAAATGTGGAACAAGAATATTTTTTCTTCTCTAGTTTCTGCTTCGAATATTTCTTCAGCACATTATCATCAAGCATATGCTGCATCGCATTTGCAAAATCTGCGTTTACTATGACTTCATCTGCATAAAAGTCCTCACCGGAATCCAGCTCCAATCCGACCACCTTTTTTCCGTCCAATTTAAACTTTCGGACACCATTTCCCAGGTGAATTGTACCCCCGTGCTCTTCTGTAACCTTAGCCATCGCTTTTGACAATTGAT
>NZ_JRNX01000152.1 GCF_000786645.1 Halobacillus sp. BBL2006 | reverse complement strand
AGCAAGCTTGTCCCGCCGATTTGTACGGTTGGTGGCAATTGAGCCACTGAACCAAGAATAATCGGTAGAATCGATACAGCTGCTAGGAAGAGTGATCCAACGAACGTTAAGCGGTACATCACACGTGTCAAATACGTTTCGGTATTTGCACCAGGACGGATCCCTGGGATATACCCGCCTTGCTTCTTCAAGTTTTCTGCCATTTGTTCCGGATTAACCTGAACAAATGTATAGAAGTAAGTGAAGGCAATAATTAACGCGACATAGATAATCATTCCAGGCCAGTTTTGATAATCAAAAATATATTGAATGACAGAGGCTACTTCACTGTTTTCAAAGAATCCAGCTACCGTTCTTGGCGCGATAATAAAGGATATCGCAAAGATGACTGGAATTACCCCTGCAGCGTTAACTTTGATTGGCAGGTGAGTCGAATGACCACCTACTGGTGATCGGTTAACTAAGCGCTTTGCATACTGAATCGGAATCTTTCTTAGCGCTTGCTGGATGAAGATAACACCCACAACAACAGCTACGATGACTAGTGCAATCAACGCAATGATAACAAGATTGATGAACAGTTCTTGTCCTGCACCGGAAATATACTGATCATACAACTGGTTAACACCGGTTGGAATTGCAGCTACGATTCCTGCAAAGATTAAGATGGAAATACCATTTCCAACACCATGTGCCGTGATTTGCTCACCAAGCCACATTAGGAAAGCTGTTCCACCTGTCAACACAAGAGCAATGACTAGGAATTTGGTTACGCCCGGGTCTACGATCAGCTGACCTCCTGCCAGAGCGTTAAAACCAATCGACATTCCAATTGCCTGGATGAAAGCAAGAACAATCGTTCCATAGCGGGTAAACTGAGCTAATTTCCGACGGCCAACTTCACCCTGTTTCTTCCATTCTGCAAACTTAGGGACAACGTCCATTTGCAATAATTGCATGATGATGGAGGCTGTAATGTAGGGCATGATTCCCATCGCGAAGATGGAGAAGTTTTGCAATGCCCCGCCCCCGAATGTGTTCAGGAATCCGAACGCATTCTGTTCATCCATAAAATTGATAGCGTCTCTGTTCGTAAAAGGAACAGGGATAAATGTTCCCAAACGAAAAACAACGAGCATCAATAAAGTGAAGATGATTTTCCGTCGAATATCACTCACGCGCATAAAATTGGAGATTGTCCGGAACATTAAATCACCTCAGTTTGACCGCCCGCTGCTTCAATCGCTTCTTTTGCGGAAGCAGAGAACTTATGAGCTTTCACTGTAAGTTTTTTCTCGATTGAACCTTTACCTAGAACCTTGATTCCAGATTTTTGGTTGCTGACCACACCAGACTCAAGCAATAGTTCAGGTGTAACCTCAGTACCTTCATCAAAGCGGTTTAGAGCTTCAAGGTTGATAATCGCGAACTCCTTACGGTGAACGTTTGTGAAACCACGCTTAGGCAGGCGTTGGAATAGTGGCATTTGACCACCTTCGAAACCTGGGCGAGTTTTACTACCAGAACGTTGACCTTGACCTTTGTGTCCACGGCCGGATGTTTTACCGTTACCGGAAGCCATCCCACGACCAACGCGGTTACGTTCTTTACGAGAGCCTTTAGCTGCTTTTAGTTCATGCAGTTTCATACGAGCACCTCCTTAATTCTTATCTATAATTATACTTCTTTAACCGATACAAGGTGAGACACCTTATTAGCCATACCTCGGATCGCTGGGTTATCTTCAAGAACGACAGTTTGACGGATCTTATTAAGACCTAGCGCCTTGACAGTAGAGCGTTGATCTTGCGGTCTACCAATAACACTGCGCGTGAGGGTAATTTCTAACTTTTTAGCCATTGTATTTCCCTCCTTATCCTACAGTTCTTCTACGGATTTCCCACGAAGTCGTGCAACGTCTTCTGCGCGCTTAAGCTCGCTAAGTCCAGTAAGTGTAGCACGCACCATGTTGATCGGTGTGTTAGAACCTAGAGACTTAGAAAGGATGTCATGAACACCTGCAAGCTCAAGGACCGCACGTACAGGACCACCAGCGATAACTCCAGTACCTTCTGATGCTGGTTTCATAAGGATACTGCCTGCACCAAAACGTCCTGTGATTTCGTGTGGAATCGTCGTATCTTTAATTGGTACTGTAATTAGATTTTTCTTAGCATCGTCAATAGCCTTTTTGATCGCTTCAGGTACCTCTTGGGCTTTACCCGTACCGAAACCGACATGACCATTTTTATCTCCTACAACAACCAATGCAGCAAAACGGAAGCGGCGACCACCTTTAACTACTTTTGCTACACGATTAATCGTAACCACGCGTTCTTCAAGATCTAGTTTATTAGGGTCGATTTTTGTAATCATATATGTCCCTCCTTTAACAATTAAAATTCTAGGCCGGCTTCGCGAGCGGCGTCTGCTAGTGCTTTCACACGTCCATGGTACAAGTAACCTCCGCGGTCAAAAACAACGACTTTATATCCGTTGTCAATGGCACGTTGGGCAACCATTTCACCGACTTTTTGTGCAGCTTCTACGTTACCTGTTACGTCAAGATCGAAACCATTATCCATAGTAGATGCACTTGCTACAGTTACTTGGTTTTCATCGTTGATTAGTTGAGCATAGATGTGTTTGTTAGAGCGATATACGTTCAAACGCGGGCGTTCTGCTGTTCCGAAAACATTCTTACGAACGCGGGCATGACGTTTTTTACGCACGACATTTTTATCTGCCTTCGTGATCATCTGGGTCACTCCTTTCTATACATTACCTAAGAACCTTATTTAGCTGTCTTACCTTCTTTTCTGCGTACATGTTCGCCTTCGTAACGAATTCCTTTACCTTTATAAGGCTCTGGAGGACGGATTGCACGAATCTTCGCTGCAACAGCTCCAACTAGTTCTTTATCGATACCTTTAATAGTAACTTTTGTGTTGGATGGAACTTCGATTTGAATTCCTTCGCGGTTTTCAACTTCTACTGGGTGAGAATAACCAGCGTTGATGACCACAGTCTCACCTTGCTTCTGAGCACGGTAACCTACACCGATGATTTCAAGGCTCTTTTCGAAGCCTTTAGAAACACCTTCAACCATGTTACCGATCAGGCTGCGTGTAGTTCCGTGAAGAGCGCGGTGTTCTTTGTGATCGCTTGGGCGTTCAACAGTAAGAACGTTGTCTTCAACTTTTACTGTGATGTCCTGATGAAACGTACGAGTTAGTTCACCTTTTGGACCTTTAACCGTGATTGTATTGTTATCCTGAATGATTTCTACACCTTCAGGGATTTCAAGTGATTTTAAACCTACGCGAGACATAGTTTTTGCACCTCCTGTCTGTTCAGAATTATTACCAGATGTAAGCTAGAACTTCGCCGCCGATGGCTTGTTCGCGAGCTTCTTTATCTGTTAGTACACCTTTTGATGTGGATACAACGGCAACACCAAGTCCGTTAAGAACTTTCGGAAGCTCTTCGGCTTTAGCGTAAACACGTAGACCTGGCTTACTAATACGTTTCACACCAGTGATTACACGTTCGTTGTTTTGTCCGTATTTAAGGAAAATGCGAAGAACACCTTGTTTCTTGTCTTCAACATATTCGTAGTCACGTACAAAACCTTCACGCTTAAGAATATCTGCAATTTCTTTCTTTACGTTGGAAGCTGGAAGTTCAAGCTTCTCGTGACGCACCATGTTAGCGTTACGAATACGCGTTAGCATATCTGCAATTGGATCTGTCATTGTCATAACTCATTTACCTCCTTCCCTGTTTCGGGTTTACCAGCTGGCTTTTTTGACACCAGGGATTTGTCCTTTATATGCAAGTTCACGGAAACAAATACGGCACAATTTGAATTTACGAAGTACGGAGTGTGGACGTCCGCAGCGTTCGCAACGTGTGTATTCACGTACTTGGTACTTCTGCTTGCGCTGTTGCTTCGCGACCATTGATTTTTTAGCCACAATTTTCCCTCCTTATGGTTAGCTCGTTATTTTTGGAACGGCATACCGAATTGAGCTAATAGTTCACGTGCTTCTTCATCAGAGTCAGCAGTAGTGACAATTACGATGTCCATACCACGAACTTTGTTTACTTTATCGTAATTAATTTCTGGGAAAATCAATTGTTCTTTAACACCAAGTGTGTAGTTTCCACGACCGTCAAAAGCTTTCTTGGAAATTCCACGGAAGTCACGCACACGTGGTAGAGATACAGAGATAAGCTTTTGGAAGAATTCGTACATGCGCTCTCCACGAAGTGTTACCTTCGCACCGATAGGCATACCTTCACGTAGGCGGAAACCTGCAATTGATTTCTTCGCTTTTGTAATGACTGGCTTTTGACCAGTGATTAGAGTCAATTCCTCTACTGCAGTGTCAAGCGCTTTTGCGTTTTGAACAGCATCACCAACACCCATGTTGATGACGATTTTTTCGATCTTTGGTGTTTGCATTACAGAGTCATATTCAAATTTGTTCATCAAAGATGGAACAATTTCTTCAGAGTATTGTTTCTTTAGTTCGTTCATCGTGTGGCCCTCCTTTCCTCTATGGGTTATTTATCTAGTGCTTCACCAGATTTTTTCGCGATACGAACTTTCTTACCGTTCTCAACTTTATAACCAACGCGTGTTGGTTCACCAGTTTTCGGGTCAATTGGCATTACATTGGATACGTGGATCGCTGCTTCTTGAGTTAAGATTCCACCCTGTGGATTCTCTTGTGAAGGTTTAGCGTGTTTCTTCACTTCGTTGACTCCTTCAACAAGAACACGATCTTTCTTCGGATAAGCTTCAAGGATTGTTCCTTGTTTGCCTTTATCCTTACCAGTAATAACCATTACTTTGTCACCTTTTTTCACGTGCATGCTTCGCGCACCTCCTTAACAAGGCATATCATTGATCTTTATAGTACTTCTGGAGCTAGAGATACGATCTTCATGAACTTAGCATCACGAAGTTCACGAGCTACCGGTCCAAAGATACGAGTACCGCGTGGTCCTTTATCTTCACGTACGATTACTGCTGCGTTTTCATCGAAACGGATGTAAGAACCATCTTTACGGCGAACTCCACTCTTAGAACGTACGATGACCGCTTGAACTACATCACCTTTTTTAACAACGCCTCCTGGTGTTGCTTGTTTCACAGTAGCGGTGATGATGTCACCAATGTTTGCGGTCTTACGGCCAGATCCACCCAAAACTTTAATCGTTTGGATTTCACGTGCACCTGAGTTATCTGCAACTTTCAGACGAGATTCCTGTTGAATCATACCATGTAACCTCCCTTCGGATTGAATCCGAGCGATCTATAATTAGATAATAACTGACTCTTCAACAACATCTAGCAAACGGAAGCGCTTGGATGCTGATAGTGGACGAGTTTCCATGATGCGAACAATGTCTCCATTTTTCGCTTGGTTGTTCTCGTCATGAGCTTTGAATTTCTTAGAATACTTTACGCGCTTGCCGTAAAGCTTGTGGAACTTATAAGTTTCTACTAAAACCGTGATTGTTTTATCCATTTTGTCAGATACGACACGTCCAGTATAAACTTTACGATTATTACGTTCAGTCATGTGAGGGTGACCTCCTCTCATCTATTAGTTATTTACGCCTAGCTCACGTTCGCGAGCAACAGTTTTCATACGTGCGATGGACTTGCGAACCTCGCGAATACGCGCTGTGTTCTCAAGTTGACCTGTTGCCAGTTGGAAGCGTAGGTTGAAAAGTTCTTCTTTAAGAGACTTGACTTTTTGTTCAATTTCGGCAGTGGTTAATTCACGGATCTCATTAGCCTTCATTGATTTCACCACCAATTTCTTCACGTTTTACAAATTTAGTACGGATCGGAAGTTTGTGTGAAGCAAGGCGCAACGCTTCGCGAGCTACCTCTTCAGGAACACCTGCGATCTCGAACATAATTTTCCCTGGTTTCACTACAGCTACGAAACCTTCTGGAGCACCTTTACCGGAACCCATACGAACTTCTAGGGGTTTAGCAGTATAAGGTTTGTCAGGAAAGATTTTAATCCATACTTTACCGCCACGTTTCATATAACGAGTCATCGCAATACGCGCTGCCTCGATTTGACGGGCTGTGATCCATGCAGGATCAATTGCTTGTAAACCATAGTCACCGAATGCTACCTCAGTGCCACCTTTCGCGCGGCCTTTAAGGCTAGTACGGTGTTGACGACGATACTTAACACGTTTTGGCATTAACATAATGCTTTTCCCCCTTCCTTATTTATCTGTTTTCGTTGGAAGGACTTCGCCACGATAGATCCACACTTTAACACCAAGTTTACCGTAAGTGGTGTCAGCTTCTGCAGTTCCGTAATCGATATCTGCACGAAGTGTGTGTAGTGGTACTGTTCCTTCACTGTAATATTCAGCACGAGCGATATCCGCGCCACCTAGACGACCAGATACTTGGGTACGAATACCTTTAGCTCCTGCACGCATAGCACGTTGGATAGTTTGTTTTTGAGCACGACGGAAAGATACACGGTTTTCCAATTGGCGTGCGATATTGTCAGCTACAAGCGTAGCGTCTAAATCTGGCTTCTTCACTTCAACGATGTTGATGTGTACACGCTTGCCAGTTAATTGGTTAAGTGCTTTACGAAGTGCTTCAACTTCAGAACCGCCTTTACCGATAACCATTCCTGGTTTAGCCGTGTGGACAGTGATGTTTACACGGTTAGCTGCACGTTCGATCTCAACTGTAGAAAGAGCAGCATCTTTTAGACGATTTTCAACGAATTCACGAATTTTAATGTCTTCATGTAACAAGTCTGCGTAGTCTTTACCAGCGTACCACTTGGATTCCCAATCGCGGATGACGCCGATACGAAGACCTACCGGATTAATTTTTTGACCCACTGATTATCCCTCCTTTTTTTCTGATACGACCACAGTGATGTGGCTTGTGCGTTTGTTGATTTGGCTTGCGCGTCCCATTGCACGAGGGCGGAAACGTTTAAGAGTTACCCCTTCGTTAACAAACGCTTCGGAAACGTATAGATTTTCCGGGTCCATTTCGAAGTTGTGTTCTGCGTTTGCGATTGCAGAATTAAGAATTTTTTCTACTACTGGTGATGCACCGCGTTCTTTCAGACGTAATGTCGCTAGCGCTTCACCTACATCTTTTCCTCGAATCAAATCAATAACTAGACGAGCTTTACGAGGAGCGATACGAACGGTTTTAGCAACTGCTTTAGCTTGCATTAGAGTGCCTCCTCTCTATTTAGCGTTTTGTTTTCTTGTCGTCGCCAGAGTGTCCCTTGAACGTACGGGTTGGCGCGAATTCACCTAGTTTATGACCTACCATGTCTTCTGTTACATAAACTGGTACGTGCTTACGACCGTCATAAACGGCGATTGTGTGTCCGACAAAGTTCGGGAAGATTGTAGAACGACGAGACCATGTCTTCACCACTTGGTGTTTATTGTCTTCGTTCAACTTCTCAACTTTATTCATTAAATGATCATCTACAAAAGGTCCCTTTTTCAGGCTGCGGCCCATGAATAAACCTCCCTTCGTGATTGCAAGACGGGTGTTATCTCCCGTCCGACAATCCCGTTATTTTTTACCACGTCGACGTACGATATATTTATCAGACGGCTTGTTGCGTTTTCTTGTCTTGTAACCAAGAGTTGGTTTACCCCATGGAGATACTGGAGAAGGCATACCGATTGGTGCACGTCCTTCACCACCACCGTGAGGGTGATCGCTAGGGTTCATTACAGAACCACGTACAGTTGGGCGTTTACCTTTCCAACGAGAACGTCCTGCTTTACCAACACTGATTAGTTCGTGTTCTAGATTACCGACTTGACCGATTGTCGCACGGCATGAGCTAAGAACCAAGCGAACTTCACCAGAAGTTAGACGTACTAGCGTGTATTTTTCTTCACGGCCAAGGATTTGAGCAGAAGCGCCTGCAGAACGTACAAGCTGTCCGCCGCGTCCAGGCTTAAGTTCTACGTTGTGTACAATTGTACCAACTGGAATATCTTTAAGTTGAAGAGAGTTACCAGGTTTGATATCTGCACCTTCACCAGAAATGATTTCTGTACCAACCTTAACTCCTTTTGGAGCTAGAATGTAACGTTTTTCACCATCAACATAGTTGATTAGTGCAATGTTAGCGGAACGGTTCGGATCGTATTCGATCGTAGCAACGCGTCCTGGTATTCCATCTTTGTCACGCTTAAAGTCGATAATACGGTATTGACGCTTGTGACCGCCGCCCTGATGACGAACTGTCAGCTTACCTTGGTTATTACGTCCACCTTTTTTGTGAAGTGGAGTGACAAGGGAGCGTTCAGGTTTGTCAGTAGTGATTTCAGCGAAATCAGATACTGTCATGTGTCTGCGACCGTTAGTAATTGGTCGGAACTTTTTAATCGCCATCTTTTTTCCCTCCTTCTCGAATAAGATTTATAGTTTATACTTCAAAGAATTCTAGTTCTTCACTGTCTTCAGTCAACTTAACAATTGCTTTCTTACGATCAGAACGATAACCGCCGTAACGGCCCATACGCTTGAATTTACCTTTAAGGTTCATAGTGTTAACTGATTCAACACTTACGCCAAAGATTTCTTCAACTGCTTTTTTAATCTCAGTTTTGTTAGCTTTAGGGCTAACTTCAAACGTATATTTCTTTTCTCCCATAAGATCAGCAGAATGTTCAGTAATGACGGGGCGCTTAATGATATCGCGTGGTTCTTTCATTATGAGAGCACCTCCCCTGCTTTTTCAGCTGCTTCCTTCGTTAGGATCAGCTTGTCATGCGTTAGAAGATCTAACACACTAACTTCTTCTACAGATAGTGTTTTAACTGTAGGGATGTTGTTAGAAGAAAGAGTTACATTTTCGTCTTTCTCTGCAGTAACAATCAATGCCTTTTCGTTGACATCCAGCGCGTTAAGAATGCTTACAACTTCTTTCGTTTTTGGAGCGTCTAGAGAAAGACCCTCAAGAACAATGATGTTGTCTTCCTTCACTTTTGAAGAGAAAGCAGACTGAAGAGCTAGACGACGTACTTTTTTAGGCATTGTGTAGCTATAACTGCGTGGTGTAGGACCGAATACAGTTCCACCGCCAACCCATTGTGGTGAACGGATGGATCCTTGACGTGCACGTCCAGTCCCTTTTTGGCGCCATGGTTTGCGGCCTCCGCCACTAACTTCAGAGCGTCCTTTTACTTTGTGTGTGCCTTGGCGAAGATTCGCGCGTTGCATCAACACAGTTTCGTGTAATACGTGAGTATTAGGTTCGATACCAAAAACAGCGTCATTCAATTCGATTTCTCCAACGTTAGAGCCGCCTTGGTTTAATAGTGCTACTTTAGGCATGACATATCCTCCCTTCCGTTAATTATTTGCTAGCCTTAACTGCACTTGAGATCTTAACGTACGATTTTTTCGCACCAGGTACGTTACCTTTTACAAGTAGTAAGTTGCGCTCAGCGTCCACTTTTACTACTTCAAGGTTTTGAAGAGTCACTTGTTCGCTACCCATTTGTCCTGCAAGGCCTTTACCTTTGAAGACTTTTGCCGGGTCAGCACCTTGTCCCATTGAACCTGAACGACGCTGGAAACGAGAACCGTGAGTTTTAGGTCCAGTAGATTGGTTGTGGCGCTTGATTGCACCCTGGAAACCTTTACCCTTAGAAGTCCCTGTTACGTCAATTGCGTCACCAGCTTCAAAAATATCAACTTTAACCTCTTGACCAAGTTCATAGTCATCAAGGTTTGTAGTACGGAATTCACGAACGTAGCGCTTAGGTGTTGTACTTGCTTTATCAGCGTGGCCTTGAGCGGCTTTTTTCAAACGATTAGACTTTTCGTCAGCAAAACCTAGTTGAATTGCTTCATAGCCGTCGTTTTCAATTGTCTTCTTCTGAAGAACAACGTTCGGTTCAGCTTGTACAACTGTTACTGGGATTAACTCGCCGTCTTCTGAGAAGATTTGAGTCATGCCGACTTTGCGTCCTAAGATTCCTTTCGTCATCCGTTACACCTCCTATTATTAAAAAAATAAATTTATAGTTTGATTTCGATATCCACACCAGATGGTAGATCCAAACGCATTAGTGAATCAACAGTCTGTGGTGTTGGATTGACAATATCGATAAGACGTTTGTGTGTACGCATTTCGAACTGCTCACGAGCATCTTTATACTTGTGCGTCGCACGAAGTACTGTATAGATAGAACGTTCAGTCGGAAGCGGAATTGGACCAGATACATTAGCTCCAGAACGCTTCGCTGTGTCTACGATTTTCTCAGCGGACTGATCAAGAACTCTGTGATCATACGCCTTTAAACGAATACGAATTTTTTCTTTTGCCATTATTTTCCCTCCTTCTTCGCCCATTTTTAAAATAGACATTCTCCGCGAAAAAACTTGACTCACTAGCCATGGCAAAGGGGCCGGGTGTGTCAACAACCTTTCGCATCATCGCCTTTTATGACCAACATTGTTTATTATATAGAAGAAATGCGGTCATTGCAAGGATAAATCCATAATTTTTTTATTATGAACACATTAAAACATTATACTAACGTTTTGGATTCATTTCAAGAACTTTTTAAAAATCAAAAGCACTAAAAAAGCCAGCACCTCGGCCGACTGAAAACATTTCCTGCGAATCATTAATTCCATTATCCATTTAAACAAATCATTAGTATTTCTTCAAGAGTTAAGATGTTAAGATTTCTTTTCATATAGTATTAAAATAGAGAATAGAAAAAAGGTAGCAACTTTAAAGCTGCTACCTTTTCTTATATGGTGTTAACTGAAATTATTTAGTGATCGTAGAAACTACACCAGAACCTACTGTACGTCCACCTTCACGGATAGAGAAACGAGTTCCGTCCTCGATCGCGATTGGAGAAATAAGTTCTACTGTCATTTCAACGTTATCTCCAGGCATAACCATTTCTACGCCTTCTGGAAGTTGAATTACACCAGTTACGTCCGTTGTACGGAAGTAGAACTGTGGACGGTAGTTAGAGAAGAATGGAGTATGACGTCCACCTTCGTCTTTAGCTAGTACATAAACTTCTGCTTTGAAGTTTGTGTGTGGAGTGATAGAACCAGGCTTAGCTAGTACTTGACCACGGTTGATATCTTCACGGTTAACACCACGAAGAAGTGCACCAATGTTATCGCCAGCTTCTGCATAGTCAAGAAGCTTACGGAACATTTCAACACCAGTGATTGTAGTCTTGCGAGCTTCTTCAGCCATACCGATGATTTCAACTTCGTCACCGACTTTAACTTGTCCACGCTCAACACGACCAGTTGCTACTGTACCACGACCAGTGATTGAGAATACGTCCTCTACTGGCATCATGAATGGTTTGTCAGTGTCACGGTCTGGAGTTGGGATGTGCTCATCAACAGCATCCATTAGGTCGAAGATAGCTTGCTCGTATTGCTCATCACCTTCAAGAGCTTTAAGAGCAGAACCGCTGATTACTGGTACGTCATCACCAGGGAAGTCGTACTCAGATAGAAGATCACGTACTTCCATTTCAACTAGTTCTAGAAGTTCTTCGTCATCTACCATGTCAACTTTGTTCAAGAATACAACGATAGCTGGTACACCTACGTTTTTAGAAAGTAGGATGTGCTCACGAGTTTGTGGCATTGGACCGTCAGCTGCAGATACAACTAGGATCGCGCCATCCATTTGAGCAGCACCAGTGATCATGTTCTTAACGTAGTCAGCGTGACCTGGGCAGTCAACGTGTGCATAGTGGCGAGTTTCAGTTTCGTACTCAACGTGTGCTGTTGAGATTGTGATTCCACGTTCGCGCTCTTCTGGAGCACCATCAATCATATCGTAAGCCATTGCAGAACCAGAACCAGAACGCTTGTGAAGTACTGTAGTGATTGCTGCAGTTAGAGTTGTTTTACCATGGTCAACGTGTCCAATTGTACCAATGTTGACGTGGGACTTGGACCGGTCAAATTTTTCTTTACCCATTGTATATTTCCTCCTTTAAATAAGAAACATTTTTAGTGTTAAAAGTTTATGTGAAGCTTAGGAATAAGGGTGTTACTCCTAAGCTTACATTACAAGTTATACTTTAACTCGTAGAAAAAATCAATTACTGACCAGCATTTTTCTTGATGATTTCCTCAGAGATACTCTTCGGAACTTCTTCGTAGTGGTCAAAGTGCATTGTATAAGTTCCACGACCTTGAGTGTTAGAACGCAACGCTGTTGCGTAACCAAACATTTCAGAAAGTGGTACGAATGCTTTAACAACTTGTGCGTTACCACGAGTTTCCATACCTTCTACACGTCCACGACGGGAAGTTACATCACCCATGATATCACCCATGTACTCTTCAGGAATAACGACTTCAACTTTCATCATTGGTTCAAGAAGAACTGGTTTACACTTGTTTTTAGCCTCTTTTAGTGCCATAGAAGCGGCAACTTTAAAGGCCATTTCGTTGGAGTCAACATCGTGATAAGAACCATCATAAAGAGTGGCCTTGATATCAACCATTGGGTAACCCGCAAGTACACCATTTTCCATAGATTCTTTAATTCCTTGTTCTACGGATGGAATGTATTCACGTGGTACTACACCACCGACGATCTTGTTAACAAATTCGTAGCCAGCACCTTCTTCGTTAGGCTCGAATTCAACCCATACGTGACCGAATTGTCCACGACCACCAGACTGACGTACGAATTTACCTTCAACTTTTGCACTTCCGCGGAATGTTTCGCGGTAAGCAACTTGTGGAGCACCAATGTTCGCTTCAACTTTGAACTCACGTCTCAGACGGTCAACGATGATGTCAAGGTGAAGCTCACCCATACCAGCGATGATCGTTTGACCTGTTTCAACGTTAGTTTCAGTTTGGAACGTTGGATCCTCTTCAGCAAGTTTACCAAGTGCGATAGACATTTTGTCTTGGTCTGCTTTAGACTTCGGTTCGATGGCAACTGAGATAACTGGCTCAGGGAATTCCATGGACTCAAGAATAACTAGACTCTTCTCATCACATAAAGTGTCACCTGTACCTGTGTCTTTAAGGCCTACTGCACCAGCAATATCTCCAGCGTACACTTCAGAAATCTCTTCACGAGAGTTGGCGTGCATTTGCAGGATACGTCCTACACGCTCACGCTTATCTTTCGTTGAGTTCTTCACGTATGATCCAGCGCTAAGAACACCAGAATATACACGGAAGAATGTTAATTTACCAACATAAGGGTCTGTTGCAACTTTAAAGGCCAGTGCAGAGAATGGCTCTTTATCGTCGGCTTTACGCACGACAGACTCCTCGGTTTGAGGTACGTGACCTTCGATTGGAGGAACATCTAATGGAGATGGAAGATAATCAATAACTCCATCTATTAGAAGTTGAACACCTTTGTTCTTAAAGGCAGAACCACAGAACACTGGGTAGAAATCTACACTTAGAGTTGCTGTACGGACTGCATCCTTAAGCTGCTCATTTGTGATTTCTTCCCCTTCAAGATATTGCATCATCAAGTCTTCATCAAGTTCGGCTACAGCTTCAACTAGCTTCGCACGGTACTCTTCAGCTTGATCTTTATACTCATCAGGAATCGGGCGTGATTCTGCACGTGTGCCCAAGTCATCCAAATAGTAGAATGCTTCCATCGTTACAAGGTCGATAATTCCTTCGAATTCGTCCTCTGCACCGATTGGAAGTTGTACAGCAGCAGCATTCGCTCCTAGGCGCTCTTTCAGCGTGCCTAAGGAATAAATGAAGTCCGCACCAATTTTATCCATTTTGTTAACGAAAACAATACGTGGAACACCGTATGTTGTCGCCTGACGCCAAACAGTTTCTGTTTGTGGTTCAACACCAGATTGAGCATCAAGGACTGCTACTGAACCGTCAAGAACACGCAGGGAACGCTCAACTTCTACAGTGAAGTCTACGTGACCAGGTGTATCAATGATGTTGATACGGTGACCTTTCCATTGAGCAGTTGTGGCTGCGGAAGTAATTGTAATTCCGCGCTCTTGTTCCTGCTCCATCCAGTCCATTTGGGAAGCTCCTTCGTGAGTTTCACCAATTTTGTGGATACGTCCTGTGTAGAAAAGAATACGCTCAGTCGCTGTGGTTTTACCCGCATCGATGTGAGCCATAACCCCGATATTACGAGTCTTTTCCAAGGAGAACTCTCTAGGCATGAATTTTTCTCCTTCCTGATAGAAAAATTATTTTGTTTAGACTTACCAACGGTAGTGAGCGAATGCTTTGTTCGCTTCAGCCATTTTGTGCATTTCTTCACGGCGCTTAACTGCTGCACCTGTGTTGTTAGCTGCATCTAAGATTTCGTTTGCCAAGCGTTCTTCCATTGTTTTCTCTCCGCGAAGACGCGCATAGTTAACAATGAAACGCAAGCCAAGGGCCTGACGACGCTCTGGACGAACCTCAACAGGTACCTGATAGTTGGAACCACCTACACGACGAGCGCGTACTTCCAATACAGGCATTACGTTTTTCATAGCTTGATCAAAAGCTTCCATAGCTTCATTTCCGCTACGTTCTTGAACTAGCTCGAAAGATTTATAAAGGATCTTTTGAGCTTTACCGCGCTGACCATTAACCATGATTTGGTTGATCAAGCGAGTAACAAGCTTAGAGTTGTACATCGGATCTGGTAACACATCACGTTTAGCTACTGGACCTTTACGTGGCATATGTTCCCCTCCCTTCTCTCATTTTTTATTTAAGCGATATTGCCATATCGATTATTTTTTAGCTTTAGGTTTTTTCGTACCGTATTTAGAACGACCTTGCATACGACCGTCTACGCTTGCGGTGTCAAGTGCACCACGAACGATGTGGTAACGAACACCTGGCAAGTCTTTAACTTTACCGCCACGGATAAGAACAACACTGTGCTCTTGAAGGTTGTGGCCGATACCAGGGATATAAGCGTTAACCTCAAGCTGGTTAGTCAAACGAACACGTGCATATTTACGAAGTGCAGAGTTCGGTTTCTTAGGTGTCATTGTACCAACACGTGTGCAAACCCCACGCTTTTGAGGAGCAGACTGGTCAGTCATACGTTTTTTATAGCTGTTGTAACCTTTGTTCAAGGCTGGTGCGTTAGACTGTTTAGTCTTGCTTACGCGTCCTTTACGTACTAATTGATTAATAGTAGGCATGTTTGATATCCTCCCTTCTTTACATATTCTTAATACCACACATCCAGGTGGTTCATTAAAGGGCAAAAAACAAAGCTTTCGCGAATAACCGCCAAAACTTTATTGCTTTATCGCCACAGTAGCAGCGCCAACATCAATTCCACATGCATCTCCCAACTCTTTCATAGATGGAACATTATAATGCGGGATGTTCAATTGCTTGGCTAATTTAGCTACTTTTGTGGTCATCGACTGATCGGCATCGTCAGCCGTTATGACTTCACTCACTTCACCATTTTTCATGGCTTTAAGTGTCTGTTTGGTCCCAATTACTATATCTGCTTTAGCCTGTGCTACTTTTTCATAAGACATGTTCATATCCTCCAAAGTAACAAGGATAAATGGAAGCACCTTGATTATATTATCACTACCCAAAATGCATGTCAACTGCATTTTGGGTAGTTTTTATAGTGCTCCCCTTTTTTTACCCTTTGTTAACATCTATCTTATTATCTTTAGGATTGTGTGACTTCTTCTGGTTGCTCTGTTGTTTCTTTTGCGCCATCGGATTGTGCTTGAATTTTGCGGTAACGAGTCATTCCCGTACCAGCAGGTACAAGCTTACCAATAATGACGTTTTCTTTTAGTCCGAGCAACTCATCACGCTTACCTTTAATCGCTGCATCCGTCAAGACACGAGTTGTTTCTTGGAAGGATGCGGCTGACAAGAAGCTGTCCGTTTCAAGAGACGCTTTGGTAATACCAAGGATGACTGGACGTCCGACAGCTGGTTGTCCGCCTTCCATAAGCGCTTTTTGGTTCGCTTCTTTGAACTGGTGGATCTCAAGAAGTGATCCCGGCAGAACATCGGTGTCTCCGGAGTCAAGAACACGGATTTTACGAAGCATTTGGCGAACCATAACTTCTACGTGTTTGTCAGAGATTTCTACACCTTGCATACGATATACTTTCTGAACTTCTTTCAGAAGGTACTCTTGTACGCCATCCAGACCTTGGACAGTCAATAGTTCTTTCGGGTCGATGGAACCTTCCGTAAGTGCTTCACCAGCACCTACTTCATCACCGACAGAAACTTTGAGACGTGCTCCATATGGAGCTGTGTAGGAACGCGTTTCTACAGAGCCTTGAACAACAATCTCTTGTTTCTCTTTCACTTCATTAATCTCCTGGACTGTACCTTTAATTTCAGTGATGACGGCTTGTCCTTTCGGATTCCGTGCTTCCACAATCTCCTGGATACGCGGAAGACCTTGCGTGATGTCATCTCCGGCTACCCCACCTGTGTGGAAGGTACGCATTGTAAGCTGTGTACCCGGTTCACCGATGGATTGCGCAGCGATAATTCCAACCGCTTCACCGACTTCAACCTCATCACCTGTAGCAAGGTTGCGTCCGTAACACTTCTTACACACACCGTGTTTTGTGTTACATGTGAATGCTGAGCGGATAACGACCTTCTCGATACCTGCATCAACAATTTGTTTTGCTGCATCTTCGAAGATCACTTCGTTACGAGTAGCAAGAACTGCCCCCGTTTCAGGATGCTTGATCGTTTGGAAAGCTGTACGGCCAATTAAACGATCGATTAATGGTTCGATGATTTCTGTACCTTCTGTTAGGGATTGTACAGGTAGACCGCGATCTGTACCGCAATCATCTTCACGAACAATGACATCTTGAGCAACGTCAACAAGACGACGAGTCAAGTAACCTGAGTCGGCTGTCTTAAGGGCCGTATCGGCAAGACCTTTACGGGCTCCGTGCGTAGAAATAAAGTATTCAAGTACCGTTAAGCCTTCACGGAAGCTTGATTTGATCGGAAGTTCGATGATTCGACCAGCCGGGTTGGCCATCAGACCACGCATACCAGCTAACTGTGTAAAGTTAGATGCGTTACCACGGGCTCCGGAATCACTCATCATGAAGATCGGGTTGGTTGGGTCTAAGGATTTCATCAAACGGTTTTGAATGTCGTCTTTAGCCGCAGACCAAATTTCAATGACGCGATCGTAACGTTCTTCCTCTGTAATCAAACCACGACGGAATTGTTTCATTACTTTATCTACTTTTTCTTGACCTTCATCAAGAATCTCTTGTTTTTCTGGTAATACGACGACGTCAGAAACACCGACAGTAATACCGGCTTTTGTAGAATAAGCGAACCCTAGATCTTTCATTCGGTCCAGCATCTTAGAGGTTTCACTGATAGAGAAGCGTTTGAAGACTTCTGCAATGATATCCCCCAGGATCCCTTTCTTGAATGGTGATACTTCGTCACGGCTGGAAATTTCTTTGCGAATATCCGTGCCATGAGGAACGAAGTATTGATCCGGTGTTTTAACCTCAAGGTTTTCTTGAGTTGGTTCGTTCATATAAGGGAAGGAAGCTGGCAGCATTTCGTTAAAGATCAACTTACCGATTGTGGTAAGAAGCAATTGTGAATTCTGCTCTTCCGTAAATGTTTCGTTATTCAATGAGCTTGCTTGTACAGCCACACGTGTGTGCAAGTGTACATATCCGTTTTGATATGCCATGAGAGCTTCGTTCAAGTCTTTCATGACCATACCTTCACCAACAGCACCTTCACGTTCTAGGGTCAGGTAATAGTTACCTAGCACCATATCCTGTGATGGTGTAACAACGGGCTTACCATCCTTAGGGTTAAGGATGTTTTGCGCAGCAAGCATAAGAATACGTGCTTCAGCCTGTGCTTCTGAAGACAATGGAACGTGAACGGCCATTTGGTCTCCGTCAAAGTCTGCATTATATGCTGTACAAACCAGCGGATGAAGTCGGATCGCACGACCTTCCACAAGGGTCGGTTCGAATGCCTGGATACCTAAACGGTGAAGTGTCGGAGCACGGTTTAATAGGACCGGGTGCTCTTTGATGACATCTTCAAGAACATCCCATACTTCATGGTGTATGCGTTCAATTTTACGTTTAGCTGACTTGATGTTGTGCGCTAGACCACGAGATACAAGTTCTTTCATAACGAAAGGCTTGAAGAGCTCTAGTGCCATTTCTTTCGGCAGTCCACACTGATACATTTTCAATGAAGGACCAACGACGATAACAGAACGACCGGAATAGTCGACACGTTTACCAAGTAAGTTCTGACGGAAACGTCCTTGTTTACCTTTCAACATGTGAGAAAGGGATTTAAGCGGACGGTTTCCTGGTCCTGTTACAGGACGGCCGCGACGACCATTGTCAATCAGTGCATCAACAGCCTCTTGAAGCATACGTTTTTCGTTTTGAACGATAATCGTTGGTGCACCAAGGTCTAACAAACGCTTCAAGCGGTTGTTACGGTTGATGACACGACGATACAAATCGTTCAAGTCCGACGTAGCAAAACGTCCACCATCCAGTTGTACCATCGGACGAAGTTCCGGTGGAATGACCGGAAGAACGTCCAGGATCATCCAAGATGGATCATTTCCAGAATGACGGAATGATTCCAATACTTCAAGGCGTTTAATCGCACGAGTACGACGTTGACCTTGCGCGGTTTTCAATTCCTCTTTCAGTGTATCCACTTCGCCATCTAAGTCGATGTCGAAAAGTAGTTTACGAATCGCTTCTGCACCCATCGCTGCCTGGAAGCCTTGACCAAACTTTTCACGATAGGAGCGGTATTCCTTTTCGGAAAGCAGCTGCTTTCTTTCAAGTGCTGTTTCGCCTGGATCAGTAACGATATATGCGGCGAAATAGATAACCTCTTCCAGCGCACGCGGTGACATGTCTAGGACAAGTCCCATACGACTTGGAATTCCTTTAAAGTACCAGATGTGAGAGACAGGGGCAGCTAATTCTAAGTGCCCCATACGCTCACGACGGACCTTCGCTTTAGTTACTTCAACCCCACAGCGGTCACAAACGACACCTTTGTAACGGACACGTTTGTATTTACCACAGTGACACTCCCAGTCTTTTTGCGGGCCGAAGATACGTTCACAGAACAAACCGTCTTTTTCTGGTTTTAACGTACGATAGTTGATTGTTTCTGGTTTCTTTACCTCACCATACGACCAAGAACGAATCTTGTCCGGCGAAGCCAAACCAATTTTCATATACTCAAAATTGTTTACATCTAGCAAGGGGCCTACCTCCCTTTTAGTATCCGGGTTTTACCCTAAGCTTAGAACACGAGTTTCTGGAGTCTATTAATCGTCTAGGTTTAAGTTCTCGGATTCTTTCGTTTGCTCTTCTTCGATATCACGCATTTCGATTTCTTGTTCGTCACCGGATAGAATCTTCACGTCCATACCAAGACTTTGAAGTTCTTTGATTAGAACCTTGAAGGATTCTGGAACACCTGGTTCCGGAACATTATCACCTTTAACAATGGCTTCATACGTCTTCACACGACCTACGACATCATCAGATTTAACTGTGAGAATTTCTTGAAGAGTATAAGCAGCACCATAAGCCTCAAGTGCCCATACCTCCATCTCACCGAAACGCTGTCCACCGAATTGTGCTTTACCACCAAGCGGTTGCTGCGTAACAAGTGAATAAGGTCCTGTGGAACGCGCGTGAAGTTTGTCATCAACCATGTGTGCCAGTTTGATCATATACATGACTCCAACAGATACACGGTTGTCGAACGGTTCACCCGTACGTCCATCGTAAAGGATCGTTTTCGCATCACGAGACATACCAGCTTCTTCAAGCGTTTCCCAAACATCTTCCTCACGGGCACCATCAAATACTGGTGTAGCAACTCTTTCGCCTAATAAGCGAGCAGCCATACCCAAGTGCAATTCCAGAACCTGTCCAATGTTCATACGAGACGGTACACCAAGCGGGTTCAACATGATATCGACCGGAGTTCCGTCTGGAAGGAACGGCATGTCTTCTTCCGGAAGAATCTTGGAAATAACACCTTTGTTTCCGTGACGTCCGGCCATCTTATCACCTTCAGAAATCTTACGCTTCTGAACGATGTAGACACGAATCAATTGGTTCACTCCTGGAGGAAGCTCATCACCGTCTTCACGGTTGAAGATTTTCACATCCAATACGATTCCACCAGCTCCGTGTGGAACACGTAATGATGTGTCACGGACCTCACGTGCTTTTTCGCCAAAGATTGCGTGAAGCAACCGTTCTTCAGCAGATAATTCCGTTACTCCTTTAGGAGTGACCTTTCCTACCAGGAGGTCGCCGTCGCTGACTTCAGCACCGACACGGATAATGCCACGATCGTCCAAGTCGCGAAGAGCATCTTCACCGACGTTAGGGATGTCACGTGTGATTTCTTCTGGTCCAAGCTTCGTATCACGAGCTTCAGACTCATATTCTTCTATATGAATAGATGTGTACACATCATCTTTGACAAGGCGCTCACTCATGATGATCGCATCCTCGTAGTTGTACCCATCCCATGTCATAAAGGCGACTAGAGGGTTTTGTCCCAGAGCCAATTCTCCCATATCCATGGAAGGACCATCAGCAAGGATTTCCCCTTTGGTTACGCGATCACCTTTTGAAACGATTGGACGCTGGTTATAACAGCTTCCTTGGTTGGAGCGAATGAATTTCTGTAGACGGTAACGATCAAGGTCTCCTTCTACTTCTTTTCCATCCACTTCAGCTATACGACGTACAAAAACTTCCTTAGCTTCCACACGTTCAACGATTCCTTCATGGCGGCAGATAACGGCAGCACCTGAGTCTTTACCAGATACATATTCCATGCCTGTACCGACAAGTGGAGCATCAGGCTTAAGCAATGGTACCGCTTGACGCTGCATGTTGGCACCCATAAGAGAACGGTTGGAGTCATCATTCTCTAAGAAAGGAATACAAGCAGTCGCCGCAGAGACAACCTGTTTCGGTGATACGTCCATGTAGTCAAGACGATCACGTTGAACGACGGTGTTTTCACCACGGAAACGAGCAATGACTTCTTCATCTATGAAGGAACCATCATCATCAAGCTTCGCGTTGGCCTGTGCCACCACGTAGTTGTCTTCCTCGTCCGCAGTCAGATAATCAATTTGTTCTGTTACTTTATTTGTATCAGGGTCCACACGACGGTAAGGAGTTTCAATGAAACCAAACTCATTGACCTTCGCATAGGAAGACAAGGAGTTGATCAAACCGATGTTTGGTCCCTCTGGTGTTTCGATTGGACACATACGACCATAGTGGGAATAGTGAACGTCACGCACTTCAAAACCAGCACGTTCACGTGTCAGTCCACCCGGTCCTAAAGCAGATAGACGACGTTTATGCGTCAACTCTGCCAGTGGGTTCGTTTGGTCCATGAACTGAGATAGCTGAGAGCTACCAAAGAATTCTTTAATAGACGCGATGACTGGTCGGATATTAATCAGCTGCTGTGGCGTGATGGATGATGTATCTTGGATAGACATACGCTCACGCACCACACGTTCCATACGGGACAAGC
>NZ_JRNX01000151.1 GCF_000786645.1 Halobacillus sp. BBL2006 | reverse complement strand
AAACCTCATCCGCAAACAACTTGAAGATTTTCTGATTTGAGAAGAATTCTGATTCTTGATTAAAGAAGTCTTCTTCATATGTCCTGCTTAACGATGGGAAAATTCCTTTCTCTTTCAACGCTTTCATCTGTGGATCCACTTCAGTTGTAAAGTACTCTACAAATGCATAGGCTGTGTTCTTGTTATCAGAAGAGGACGGAATGACTAGATCAGAACCACCTAAGTTCGCTGCACGGTTTCCACCTTCTTCAAATGCTGGAAGATAGAATACTCCCCATTTGCCGCTTTGATCAGGAGCCTGGTCCATGATTGTTCCTGTGTACCAAACACCGAATGGAACAGTAGCTACTTCACCGTTTACTGTAGCAGAAACAACTCCATTCCAACCATCATTGTTCAAAATCAAATCTTCATCATTTAGACGTTTTATGACTTCAAACGCTTTTTTAGATTCTTCAGAGGTTACATCAATATTTCCTTCTTCGTCATAGTAGTAAGCCCCTTGCTGGTTTAACATCATACGGTATAAAGCATCATCTTTTGCTATATCAACGGGCACCATCTGGGTACCTGTTTTCTCTTTAATCGTTTTACCCGCTTCGATGTAATCGTCCCAAGTCTTAATATCATCTGGGTTTACACCAGCTTCTTCAAAAATATCAGTGCGGTAAAATACTCCTGCTGGGCCGATATCCCAAGGAGCTGCAAAAAAGTCTCCGTTAGAGTCTTGAGTTACAGAAAGTTTATAATCCCCGAATTTATCTTCATGTTTGTCATATCCCATTTCTGATAAATTAGCTAGCGCGTCAGGGAACTGGCTTTGATAGTTTGCCAGGCGGTCCGACTCTACCATCACAACATCAGGAAGACCATTTCCTCCAGATGCCAGTCCAACTGTTAACTTCTCATAAACATCTAAACGGCCGATATCTTCAACCTTAACTTCCACATCAGGATGCTGCTCTTTGAAACCATCAACGGCTAACTCCATTGATTCTGCAGCTACATTCCATCCCCATACAGTAATTTCACCTGAAGGCTCTCCGCCATCCTCACCTGAAGACTCTTCACTACTATTTCCTGAACATGCGGCTAGAACCCCAGCGACTAGTCCAACTAAAAGAAACACACTCAACCATTTTTTCATCTTGCTAGACTCCCCCTTTGTTAGCGTTTTCAAAACTTAGTAAAATAAATTAATTAACTAAATATAACGTAGCATAGTTAACTACGAATGAAAAGAGTTTTCTTAAAATTAGAATAATTATTTGGGGGTTTGGTTTCATTAAACTTAATAAAATTAATTAATTAAGTCTATACTTGTGATATGATGGAAATATACATAAAGTTGTTGGAGGGATCGTATGAGCACTAAGTATACCAGGGGCAGTTTTCAACTAATGAAATCAATGAATCGATCTATCATTTTAAATATGATTAGAAAGCAAGGTCCCATTTCCAGAGCGGATATCGCAAAGCAGAGTCGACTTACGCCCCCCACCGTCAGTAATATCGTAAAGGAACTGATAAATACTAAATTCGTAATTGAAACGACGCAAGGGACATCGAAAGGCGGGAGAAAACCTACCTTACTGGAGATCAATGTTGATTATTTTTATATACTGGGAATCGATGTGGGAACGACGAGTGTGAAATTCGTCGTAACCAATTTATTCGGGGATTTAAAAGATACGACAAGCTTGGAGATCCCTGCATTCCCTACTAATGAAAACCTTATCTCAATTATGAAAGAAGGCATCCGTCTTTTGCTGTCCAATGGAAATAATGATCCAGGTAAGTTTTTAGGTGTTGGGGTCGGAATGCATGGAATCGTTGACCCTGAGAAAGGGATATCTTTATTTGCTCCTTCCTTTCAATTGAAGAACATCCCAATTAAAGAGGAATTAGAGAAAGAATTTAATATGATTGTCAACGTAGAGAATGATGCACGAGCCATGACATTAGGTGAGTATTGGTTTGGTCACGGAAATGATGCAGATAATATGGTAGGCGTGAACGTAGGAAATGGAATCGGTGCAGGACTAATGGTAAAAGGCAGGCTCTTTCATGGAGAAAATAACCTTGCTGGTGAAATCGGTCATATCACAATTGACTTATCCGGTCCAAAATGCCCCTGTGGCAACTACGGCTGTTTGCAAACACTTGCAGCTGGACCTGCTATTGCTGAGCGAGCAAAAAAGGAACTAAAATCCGGTACACACTCCCTCATCCGGGATTTAGTCCAAGGAGATCTAGAACAAGTGGACGGAAAAGTCGTATATGAGGCAGCTTTACAAAATGATGAATTCAGTATTCAACTGCTGTATCAAACAGGAAGATATTTAGGAATCGGTCTCACAAACCTAATTCATACGATCAATCCAAAACGGATTATCATTGGTGGCGGGGTATCCAAAGCTGGCCCTTACCTTATGGAGGGGATTGAAGAGACGATTCAAAGCAGAGGATTAACAGATAAAGCGAAAGAGACCTCTATCGTCTTGTCCAAATTAGGTGATCATGCATCTGCTATCGGTGCGTGCGTACTTATTTTGGAGGAGTTTTTCTCTAGATAAAAGGAGCACTATAAAATTCTTATAGTAAAGAAAAATGAAATACAAAAAACCTTATGATTCCCTCATAAGGTTTTTTCGATCCATCTACTAATTGGCCACTTGAAGGATCATACCTTCGAGCACCTCAATATTCCTTGCATTAAACCGTATCCCTTTATAATCAAATACAAGGATTTGACGATCCTGTACTTGCAGCAGCTCGTGATAATCTTTCTTCCCTGTATCAATCTTTTGATAAGTCACAGTCGTATTGATGTTTTTCCTTGCCAGCAAAACTTTCATTCCATTAATGGAAGACTGGAATTCTTCAGTAGGCGGGGTATCCTTGTAGAAAACGACTAAATGGAATTCATTCTGACCAGAGGGAGTAAAATGCTGAATGGCTTGTTGTGAACCACTTGAACACCCCGTCAAAACCACCATCACAAACAGCCATGAGAAAACCTTTTTCACACTTACACTCCTCCAAATCAATGATTCCCTTCTTATAAGGTACGTTCGCTAAACCATAAATATCACCGTCACATAGAAAAAAATGGGACCTCAGGTCATCCAATTTCTGGATGACCTGAGGTCCCTTTTTTTACCATCATGCGAATCAGCGTGTGAGTAAGGAAGCTCCGATGACGCCTGCATCTCCGCTCAGCGAAGCAGGCTGGAGATTTACTTTGTCTACCAAGCCCGGGTAAAGGTATTTTTTCACCTTTTCCCTTAACGGAATCCAGATTAAGTCCCCTGCTTTCATGACGCCTCCGCCAATAACGAAAACGTCCGGATTTACAATGTGAGTCAAGTTTGCTATTCCCATTGCTAAATATTCAATGGCTTCATCGATGACTCTTTGGGCTCGCTTGTCTCCTTCACTGACAAGTTCGAATACCGCTTCGGCTCCGCCTTCGATTCCATACAGTTCATATGCTCGCTGACCGATCGCAGTTCCACTTGCATATCCCTCCAGGGCTCCTTTATTCAGATTGCTATACTGATAACCTCCTGGATTCAAAATCATATTGCCGATTTCGCCGCTATAGCCTTGTGCTCCACTGAATACTTGGTCGTCGATGACCAATCCTCCACCGACACCTGTGCTGACAGTAATGTAGAACACGCTATGGTAGCCTTTGCCACTTCCAAAGCGTGCTTCCCCTAGCGCGGCTGCATTTGCGTCATTATTCAACTGAATTTCCGTAGGGTAATGTTTTTTCAATTCATCAACCAAGTACACTTCTTCCCATCCAGGCAAATTAGGCGGGTTCAAGATTACACCTTTATGAGGATCAAGTGGACCCGGTGCCCCTATTCCTATCCCGTCCACTTTTTCCCCATCTGCAATCGTTTCGATCATACGAACGATATTCTCTATCGTATGAATTGGCCCTTTTTCCGGTTCCGTCTGCTCTTGCAATAACTCTTCGACCATTCCATTGTTATTGATTTTCGCAACTCTAACATTCGTGCCGCCGAGGTCGATCCCGATATGAATCCCCATGTTTATCCCTCTCCTTATTAATGTTTTCTCTACCTATTCATGTACCCACTCTACTTTTATCATAAATGTCTGAAAGTTATTTTTACAGGAAACTACAAAAATCGTATAATAGAATAGTAGTTTCTTTGAAAAGAGGTGGGGATATGAGTCGTAAAGCACTCAAGAAGAAAAAGAGACGAAAGAAAAGACGTTGGAAGGTCCTCCTTTTCCTATTTGCTATTATAGTTGTTATCGGAGGTATTTACCTTTTCTCTATTTATAATAACGTTCGAACAACCGTCAACCAGGATCTACATGAAGACGTTGATTCAATAGATACTGATGAAACGAAAGAAAAAGTAGATAAAAAAGAGCCGATCAACATTTTGCTGCTCGGTGTAGACGAACGTGAAAATGATGTCGGGCGCTCGGATACGATGATTGTCATGACGCTTGACCCTAATCATAATAAAATGCAAATGGTCAGTATTCCGCGTGATACAAAAACTGAAATTGCAGGCGATGGACGCGTGACAAGGATTAACCACGCGTATGCCTACGGAGGAAGTGATATGGCTGCCAACACGGTCGAAAACTTCCTTGATATTGACCTCGATTATTATGTTCGTGTCAATATGGAAGGACTATCGCAGCTAGTCGATGCTGTGGATGGGATTACAGTCCAAAATAACCGTGCTTTTAGTTCCGGCGGATTCGATTTCAAAAAAGGCGAGATTGAACTGAATGGACGAGAAGCGCTTGCTTTTGTAAGGATGCGTAAGAATGACCCGAACGGCGACCTTGGACGTAACGAACGTCAGCGTCAAGTCATTCAAGGGATCATTGATAAAGGGGCAAGTCTTAATATTATGAACAAAGTCGATGAAGTCATGACTGTGCTAGGTGACAATGTGAGCACAAACATGCAATTCGATGATATGAGACGTCTGGCTACGAACTACCGCAGTGCAAGGAAAAACATTTCCACGTACCAGATGAGTGGACAAGGCACGATGACCAATGGCATGTACTTGATGATTATGTCCGATGAAGAGATTCAGAAAACGCATGATATGATTGTAGATTTTGGATCGAAAAAAGAATAAAAATA
>NZ_JRNX01000150.1 GCF_000786645.1 Halobacillus sp. BBL2006 | reverse complement strand
TGGAAGAAGAAGCTGGATGATGAAACGATCGCGAATTTTCAACGTGAGCTTGGGAAAATGGGATACAAGTTCCAATTCGTCACATTGGCAGGCTTCCATGCCCTCAATCACGGAATGTTCGAATTGGCACGTCAATATAAGGACCGCGGGATGGAAGCCTATTCCGAGCTCCAACAGGCAGAATTTGCGAGCGAGATTCACGGATATTCAGCTACTCGTCACCAGCGTGAAGTCGGAACAGGATACTTTGATGAAGTCGCCCAAGTCATATCTGGAGGAACCTCTTCTACTACTGCACTGAAGGGCTCAACAGAAACGGATCAATTTTCAGAAGAAACCATTACGCAATCTTAAGAGTGTTGAAAACGTGAAAGAACATAATCGTTCTTTCACGTTTTTTTTACTTTCCAAAACAATTTTACTATGAGTACTAGTCATTTTTCTTTTAACAGACTAAAATTAAAATAGTTAAACAGAAAAAGGAGGCTTAGGAGACCGGTTGCCAAAACTGAATCTTTTCTTTGTGACATTTCGTATGTTCTATTAGCCTATAAAAGGAGATGGAAACATGAATAATCATGAAATTGATTACAAGTTGTTTGGAGACGATATACAGTTCGTCGAAGTTGAGCTTGACCCAAATGAGACAGTCATTGCTGAGGCCGGTAGTCTGATGATGATGGACGATCAGATTCGAATGGAAACCATTTTTGGAGACGGATCTGAAGATAGCGGCGGTGGTCTCATGGGCAAGCTGCTTGGTGCTGGGAAGCGTGTCATTACTGGTGAAAGTCTCTTTATGACAACATTCACAAATGAAGGACATGGGAAGAAACACGTCTCTTTTGCTTCTCCTTACCCTGGGAAAATTATCCCGATGGACTTGAGCGAACTAAATGGCAAGCTTATCTGTCAAAAAGATGCTTTTCTTGCGGCAGCTAAAGGTGTGTCCGTAGGTATTGAATTGCAGCGTAAGCTTGGTACAGGATTCTTCGGTGGTGAAGGGTTCATTATGCAGAAGTTAGAAGGCGATGGAATGACCTTTATCCACGCTGGCGGAACGATGCATAAGCGCGTGCTTGAACCGGGAGAAACCTTGCGAGTCGATACTGGATGCCTTGTTGCTATGACTGGCGATATAGATTATAACATTGAATTCGTTGGAAAAGTAAAAACGGCGCTCTTTGGTGGCGAAGGGCTATTTTTTGCTACATTAAGAGGCCCTGGTACGGTTTGGGTTCAATCCTTACCATTCAGTCGTCTTGCCAGTCGAGTCTTTGCTGCTTCTCCTCAACGTGGCGGAAATGATAAAGGAGAAGGCAGCATCGCTGGTGGTATTTTCGACATCCTCGGTGGAGACAGACGTTAATTTTTATAAAGGAAACAGCAGTCCATGAGTGGCTGCTGTTTTTTTATCACACTTTGGGCGCAGTTTAATATGGTATGTTATCAGCTATTTTTGTGTGAAGCACAAGAATAAGGAGTGATATCATGCCGGCTATTACAGGTGAAGAATATAAGAGTCGCATTGATGCATTGGATACGGAAGTGTGGTTGGATGGAAAGAGGATTGATGGAGCTATATCATGTCACTCTGCCTTCAAGGGAGTCATTCAAACACAAGCCGAGCTATATGATATTCAAAATAATCCCGATATAAAAGACACCATGACTTTCATTTCAGAAAAGACAAGTGAAAGGATAGGGGCATCTTATTTAATCCCAAAATCAAAAGCGGATTTAGAAAAGCGCAGGCAGATGGTACAGCGTTGGGCTCGTCATTCCGGCGGCCTGATGGGGAGAAGTCCTGATTATATGAATACAGTTTTGGCTTCTTTTGCGGCTTCTATTGATGTACTAAAAGGAGAAGTTAACTGTTTTCCGGAGCGGCTGGTTCGTTTTTATGAGTATGCGCGTGAGAATGATTTATCCTTTACACATACATTCGTTAACCCTCAGTCGAATCGGTCTAAATTTGCTTTTTTTGAAAAGGATGTAACCAATGCTCGGATTATAAAGCGGATGGAAGAAGGACTCATAGTCAAAGGAGCGAAACTCCTTGCTACACAAGGCGGAATTACCGATGAAATTCTCGTCTTTTCGGCACCTGGAGCTCAAGAAAACTGTCATGCGTATGGATTCTCTATACCAAGTGACACGCCTGGTTTAAAGTTCATCTGTAGAGAGTCTTTTGTAAATGAAGATTCTCCTTTGTCCACTAGGTTTGAAGAAATGGATACGATTGTAATCTTTGAAGATGTTCTTGTCCCGTGGGAGCGCGTTTTCTTTCACGATAATATCAAAGTTGCGAACGACTTTTATGTAAAAGGAAAGTTCGTTCCGTTTACTCTTCATCAAATCGTAGCGAGACAAGTGGTGAAGACAGAGTTCTTACTTGGAGTGGCTGGTCGAATTGTTGAGACGATCAACATCGGAGAGTATCAGCATGTGCAAAGCAAGGTAACGGAAATTGTCAGAGGTCTCGAAACGATGAAGGCTCTGCTCTACTATTCGGAAGCTGAAGCCGAGTTAGATGAGACAGGAGTAATGGTACCTGCTAGACAGCCTCTTTATGTAGCTATTAATCAATTTCAAGAACAGTACCCAAGGTTCACAGAAATCATCCAATTACTCGGGGCAAGCGGTTTAATGTCTATTCCGAAAGAATCTGATTTTGCCTCTCCTGTTGGAGCTGAGATCGACCATTACTTAAGAGGATATGAATGTAAAGGGAAAGACCGTGTGGCTCTTTTCCGATTAGCCTGGGATCTCACGATGAGCTCATTTGGATCCCGTCAAACATTATACGAACGTTTCTTTTTCGGTGACCCTGTAAGAATTTCTCAAACGATTTATCAACTTTATGATGAGGCCGCATCTTTGAACCTAGTCCATGAACTAATGAATATAAAAAGCTGACTTGATAAAAGTCAGCTTTTTAGCGTTTTGCATTACTTTTTTTAGCTTTTTGTTCTAATTGGGAATCCGGCTGCTGATTTGCAATATCCTCTGATAGGCCTTGAGGGTTAACCGTTGCGGGAGTCTTACGTTTTTGTGCGTTGCTTTTCTTACTCATTTCTGAACACCTCCATGGATAGTTTTTGTGGCTTCCGTTGGTTTTATCCTTACGTCTCAGATTTTCTTTTTTATTTTCAGAAGAGACCATGCAAAAATGTTTGCTAAGAAAAACAGAGGATTCCCCTGGCTGTTTCCATGCAGAACTTCTTCTTGAACAGGCATGGAATCATAATACTCTCGTTGTGATTTGTTATCTTTCTCCTGTTCTTTTTTCATAACGGTATTGAATGGGGGTGATGGCTAAGGAAATAACCAAATACCCCGCAATAATGGTAAGTACTCCGTTAAGTAACATAGTCTACACTCTTTTGTAAGAAGGTTCTAATAATCGGTATACGAATAGAGGGCATATGCGTTTCAGTGTATTCTTTACCTTCTTTTGCAAACGCTAAATAAAACGGTAAGGAGGGATTTTGTGAAGAAGGAAGCGAAAGATAACGCAGAAAAAGTGGCAGGGCGCACGTATCAGTATGAAGATAATAATTCTACGGATCAGGGTGCTAATGGACTAGCCACTACACATGAGCAGGCTACAGACACGCTAACGGAAGGAACCATTGATGGGAAAATTGATCGTGTCAATCAAGATGGTCAACTCCTTAGCCATGATGGAGAAGAAATCAAAAAGAGTATAGATAGGAAGAATGCAAATGGGAAGACGAAATAAACTACTCGTGCCAGAAGCAAGGCAGGGTCTTGATAATTTGAAAGTCGAACTTGCCCATTCTCAATCACCTGAAGATGCAAAATATGAAATAGCCAGGGAGAAGGGGATTCCTTTAACCAAAGGATACAACGGGCAATTGACAACGAAGCAAGCAGGGACAATTGGCGGTCAGTTAGGCGGTCAAATGGTCAAGGAACTCGTTAAAAGGGCTCAACAGGAATTACAAGAAAAAAATAAA
>NZ_JRNX01000015.1 GCF_000786645.1 Halobacillus sp. BBL2006 | reverse complement strand
AAAAAAGAAAAAGCATCATTTCTCTCTAATGAAATCGTAATATATTTATTCATTTTCCGTACTCCTTGTAGAGAATATTATTTATTATATAAAATATTAAATTCTAAATTGTTATATCAGAAAAATAATGGTATGATAAAAATACCGTCCATTGTTAAACCCTCAATCAGCCATTTACTGTAGTGAATGGTACATAGACGGTAAGCCCCCAACTAATGTTGAGGGCTTTTTTTCATATAAATAGGATTAATAAGAAGATTAAATACTTTTTTCGTTCAAAATTTTTATGCAGTTGGTTAAGTAAGAAATCCAGCCTTTGGGATAGGCGGACAATGTTTTCATAACTGTTTCCATTATCATAAGCTTTGTACATGCGCTCTCTCAAAATTTCTATCTGGGTCTCTAAGTCGTCTCTCTCAATCGTGCCTACACCTCCGTATTCTCTCATTTTTATCTCAGTCTAATTATATTCTATCATTGTAAAATTTAGAGTTCATCGATTTTTTTATATTCTGAATAAGGATTAAGTTTTTTTCTTACTCTACCAATACATAAAAAGAGACTGCCGCAGCAGCCTCCTCTCCGTTATTCCATATTCTGTTCAAATACTTTTTTCACTTTCGGTACCACATAATGACTACCGCCCTCGACGTCCTCGATCATCATCGAGAGGAGCAAGTCATTAGTCTCAGTGTTCCAGGCGACAAACCACCCGTTCTCTTGACCATTTTTTACTTCAAGAGACTGTTTCAGCTCAGCGGTTCCAGTCTTTCCAGCAAGGTTGATCCCAGACAGTTGTGGCTCATAGCCTGTCCCTTCTGGGGTTTCGACTACCGCCTTCAAGTCCTCACGAATCGTCGATGCCGTTTCTTGACTGATGACATTTTCATGCCATGCCTGCCCAGCTCCTTCATCTTTCATAATCGTTGGTTTCAATAAAGTACCATTCGTAACAAAAGGCGTATACGTCATCGCTAAGTGAAGGGTGCTCATCTCCACCTGCCCTTGACCATAACCAGTATCAGCAAGCAATACTTCACTGTCGAAGGTGTCTTCATTCAAAATTTGAGAAGAATGGACAGGGTAGGTAAATGGGATGTCTTCCCCAAACCCAAACTCTTTCGTTTCCTGTAAGAATGCTTCTCCTCCAATTTCGAGAATCGCACGTGCAAAGTAAATGTTGTCAGAACGAACAAGTGCATCACGCAACGTGACCTGCTTATCGACAGTTGCTCCATCTACCCTTGTCACAGAATAGCCGCCCCAGCCATCCTGGGTGTACGTTTTATTAGGAATCGACATTTCTTCAGCAGGGTTAAAGGATTCTGTCTTTAAGCCAATCGCCGCTGTGATGGGTTTGAATGTCGATCCTGGTGCATACGTTTTTGTGAACTTATTGATCATAGGACGGTCGGGATTTTCCTGCAGCTCGGTCAGGCGTTCTGTGCTGATCCCGAGCACGAAACGATTGGGATCATAGGAAGGTGAACTGACTAACGCATACACTTCTCCAGTGGACGGATTAATAGCTGCTGAAGATCCGGAATCTCCTTTCAGCTGATTATAGACCGTCTTTTGTAAGTCCGAGCGGATCGTTAGATTGACGTCTTCCCCATCAACAACCTCTTTATCTGCTAGCACTTCTTTTTCGTTCCCTTCGGCATCCTCAATGTACACCTTTCCACCATTTGTGCCTCGTAATTGCTCTTCGAGTACACTCTCCAGTCCAGCTTTTCCGATCTGGCTGGTCGCTGTGTATCCTTCATCTTTCTTTTCCTCCAGCTCATCAGCCGAAATGTCTCCATAGAAACCCGTTAAATGCGCAGCGGCTTTTCCGAGTGGATACACACGTGCGGACTTTTCATTAAATTTGTAGCCTTGTAATTCTTTAATGGCTGCGATTTTTTCTTCATCATTATCAGCTACGGAAGCTAACGGCACAAACGAGTCGGGTTTTACCCATTCCTGATCCAATTTTTGATTAATGGTTGCTACAGAAATATCCAGGATCTTGGCTAACTTCTCTTTCGTTTTTTCCTGGTCTTCCTCTGCTTCTGCCATCCATTCCGGAACAAGGCCGACTTCCTGAATGACTCCATTTATGGCCAGACCCTTTCCATCCTGGTCAAAAATTTCTCCACGTTCGGGAATAAGAGTTGTGGCTTGAACGCGATCCCCCTCTTCCATTCCCGGAAAGATCATCGAAGGATTCCAGTCTACTAACCATTTATCTTCTTCCTCTCCTTCTTGATAAACGAGGGCAGCTTTATGAGAGAATTCAATTTTCCCTGCTATAGAATTCATTTCCGCTTTATAATCGAAAGTTGGCGTTTCTTCTTTATCATACTCCTGCTCTTCCTCAGGAAGTTCATAAGAGATACCCAGTTCATCCATGTTTATTTCTTCATAACTGGCCTTATATTTCTCTTTAAAATCTTCCAAACTGACCGCCTCTTTGGAACCATCGCTGAGAAGGGAATACATCTGTTCATAATCCTGGTTTTCCCATGCCTTCATGTATGCTTGAAACGTATCTTCTGGTTTCGGTTTCTGCGAACAGCTGACTAACGTGAAGATTGCTAGAAATAAAACAAGCGCTTTAAGTAGTTTCATTGTAAGGCTCCCCCTATGTCTTTCTCACAAAGACAATATTTACCTAATTATTAGGTAGTATAACAAATTTCGATAGCTTTCAGCTGTTTCTTTGCTTTTAAACTTGAAAAAAGGCAATGGAGTGAATGACCGATTCAATTTTTTGGTCACCAGGCTAAAAGGTTATGTAATTGATGATGGACAGGGTCACAATTCCTTTTATAGCACTATCCGGTGAAGCTCCTCTTCTTCATAAGAAATCCAATCCCGGCCTTATATACATTGGACGGGATTGGATGATGAATGGTTTCATTCCTTGTTCATTTTTCTACAAAATCTCAAAACTTACTACTCTTCAGCTTCTTCGCATCCAATCTTACAGCTATTTGTTCAATTAAACAGTTACTCTTCATCATCTTTGAACAAGCTTTGTTCGATCGCCAATGTAGTGACGACACACACAATAAACCCCATCGTTATCAGGTTGATAACTATGTTGAACGTCCGTCGGTGATAGATAAACAACCCGTAAACATGGCGATAACTCTAGAATTCCTAGGTACTTTCAATAACGTAGTAATAGTAAACAAAAAACAACACTCCTTATTAATGAAGCGGGCATTCGCTTACTTCAGGGATTCTCTATAAATTCCTACCTTATCTTGAGTTAAATGCGTTTCAAGGATTTCGTTCATCTTGTTGACTGTAAGCTCCGGATCCTCTTGCATCGTTTCATCTGAGTACATGGCTTCTTTTGTGCCGTTCATGTAATCCCTCAGGGTTTCCAATATGGCAATTTCTTTTTCTCCTAGATGACCATCTTCACTTATTGGCGGGAGCTTAAAAGTAAATTCTCCGCTCGATGTTATGCCATACAAAAAATTCGTGGCATCTAAAAAGAAATAAGTATTGTAGATCTCCATATTTATGAAAGTTCTTGCACTATGTAATACGGTGTTTGCCTTCAATAAGTCTTCATCGAGGAGACGGACTGCAGCTACTAAATCTTCGTCTTCAGGTTTTTCTTTAAGCATATAATCAATTCTTCCAATGGAGCTGTCGACAGAGGAATATAAGTGATTGAGAAAATAGTCAAATTGTCGATTCTCCTCTCTTACTTCCTTAGAGTATTGATATCCTCCTACAGCTAAAACCACAAGCACTACTCCCAATATGTAAGCCATTGTTTTTGTTGTTTTATCCTTAAACATCGTTCTAACCCCCTTATTCTTTTGTTATAGCAGCCCTTTTTCTTGCCCGTATCGAATGAGCCCTTTATACGGATCCCCCTGAATATTTAACAACTTACAAAAGGCGTGTTCCGTTTTATATCCTTGCTTTTTAAGAGTGATGACTTTTTCTTGTAAATGAGGACTTTTCTGGAGCAATTCATATTCGATCACCATATGTAAATAGGCATGCTGCTTATGCACAGGCTCTCCCTGGCCGAATAATTCGAATTCAAACCCTTTATAGTGAAAATTAGCCTTAACCGCTTTTTTTCCACCAATTTCTTTTCTTTTTATAGTAAAATGCTTTTTATTTTGATATAACGTTACAAGCTTTTCAACAAAAGGTTTGAAGTTATAGATTTCCATTATGATATCGAGGTCTGATTCGCAGGTGTCGATGCCGAGCGGAACGGTCCCGCATAACACAGGGGTATAGCGGCCTAAATCATTTAAAATATCGAGTTCCATAATAGCTCTATAAGCATCTTGCTGTTTTTTCGTTCCCGTTTTCATCTTTTCAAATAAATCTGCCACCCAACCTCCTCCTCTGAAAAATTATCACTTCCTTCATGCACCGCAATCATTCCAATTACATCCAATCAATTCAATAAAAAAGAGCGCTTCTCTCTAAAGAGATAAACACTCTTTGCGCTAACTGATTAGTCTTCTGAACCGCCACCCCAGTGATTATGTTGACCATAATAGCGGGAAGCCTTATCGAATGCCTCTTCTTTCTTACTTCTTTTCTTCTTATTCATTTCGTCACCATAGAAACGGTTCGTATTCCAGCCCAAAACATCACGAAGCCAGCCGATGAATAGCGGCAAACCTAATAAGGTAAATAATCCAGCTAAAATCCACCCTCCACTAATCATAAATCACAGCCTCCTCATACGTTCGAATTCATTCATACTAAGGATACACTCTTTTTACTTAATTTTCAAAAAATTCCAAGGGTACAGTTCATCATTCTGTAACTATCAAGGATGACTTGATATACTTTCATTAATCGATTCAAAAATCCATATTCGAAAGTGGGAGAGAAATGAAAAATAAAACCATCGGATTTGTTGGTACAGGGGTCATGGGAAGAAGCATGGCTCAGCATTTGATGAAAGCAGGGTTTGAGTTGAATGTATTTACTCGAACAAAAGAAAAAGCAGAAGACCTTATAGAAAAAGGAGCCCGCTGGCAGGAAAGCGTCGCATCATTGGCTGAGAATTCGGATGTAATCATCACCATTGTGGGCTACCCGAGTGACGTGGAAGAGGTTTACTTTGGAGAAGGCGGACTTTTACATAACGCAAAACCTGGTTCGTACGTGATCGATATGACAACGTCCTCCCCTGAGTTAGCTCAAAGAATTGCTGAGGAAGCAAAAAACGCAGGCATCCACGCATTTGATGCGCCCGTCTCAGGTGGAGATGTAGGTGCTAAAAACGGAACGCTCACCATCATGGCCGGTGGAGAAGAACAGCACTTCAATGAAATTCTTCCTGCTCTGCAGGCAATGGGTGAAAATATCGTACTGCAAGGAAACGCCGGGTCTGGTCAGCATACGAAAATGTGTAACCAAATCGCGATCGCTTCCGGGATGATGGGCGTTTGTGAAGCGATTATCTATGCAGAAGAAGCCGGTCTTGATCCGAAAACTGTCCTGAAAAGTATCGAATTTGGAGCAGCAGGAAGCTGGTCCTTGTCGAATCTCGGTCCGCGTATGATAGAGGGAGACTTTGAGCCCGGCTTTTATGTGAAGCATTTTATTAAAGACATGAAGATCGCGATTGATTCGGCTGAAAGGTTACAAATCGCTGTACCAGGTTTGAAGCTCGCAAAAGAATTATACGATCAGCTCAGCCAAGCCGGCGGGGACAACAAAGGGACCCAGGCCTTGTATCAATATTATAAAATGATGGCTTCGGATCGTTAAAATTTGAAAAAGAACTCAGATAACCAGGCGGATTGGTTAAAGCCCAGGATCTGAGTTCTTTTAAGTATGTACAGTGATCCATTAATTTACATTTGTTTTGGTTCTAAAAATCTCTTACCTTTTTGTGAGATCCAACTAAAAGTTAAGACCATCTCTAAATATATCCCCATAGATTTTGTCTAAAGCATCAAATTTCGAATAAACAGAACACCGTATAGTAAAGCTCCCCCAATGATGATGAATAATCCAACCATGACAAATCCATAAACAAACCCTTTACCCATTGATAATAAATCTATAAACATTTGTTTCATCGTCTTTCGTACAAATTCCAAATCCATATTCTCCTTACACAATCATTAAAGAGCAGGTGAAGTAATGTTGCCTCTTTAACGATCCTTCTAATTGTTTACTTCCACCTTACTATTCTTCTCCAACTCATCTATCCGTTCTTCCGGCCCTTTCATTCTTTCGAGAATCCATGCGACAAATAAAAACACGAAGAATCCGATTGGGAATAGAATTCCTAAGCCTGACATCGTCTACTCTCCTTCCCTTCAGTCTACTTTCTCAAAGAACTTGCTTACCTCCTGCTTGAATCGTTCTTTTTCTTCTAAAAAAGGATAGTGGTTACTTTCACGGAAGACGACGAGTTCTGAATTTGGTATAAGCTCACTCATCTCTATTGAATATTCCAATGGACATTGAACATCATGTTCTCCACACAGAATGAGGGTTTTTGCACTGCTCAAATGAAGTTTTCTTGTTACATCGAAAATCTGTAGTTCACGATTGAAGAAATTCAAGCGAGCAGCAGACATTTTCTTATGAATGCTCTTATTGAACAGCTGCTTATACATTTCAGGATGCTTTAAAGATAATTTTGTTCGTTCAATGGAATTGTTTCTTCTTTCTTGTGGTGACAATTCAGGACTTTTTAAAGCGATCATAAGACCTTGCATAAGCTCATAATCCGGATGCTGTTGATTGTAAATACACTGAGGAGACAACGTAGTGTAATCCCTGGCGGCAGCTCCCACTATGACATTCGCCGTCAAACGTTCAGGAAAATAGATACCGTAAATAACGCCTAGAACTCCGCCAATGGAGTGACCTGCGTAACTCCATGACTCCACCTTCATGGCTTCTCTAATAGCCTCCAAATCAAATACCGTTTCCAGCAAACTAAGCTGATAAGGGTGTTCAGCCTTCACAGAGTTTCCTGCTTCCCTCAAGTTCACGAGAAAGACTTGATGACGACCCGTAAAGGTGTCAGCAAAATAATCGCCTGTTTCGTTAAATTCTGAATAGTAATGCGTCACACATAAGGGCGTTCCGCTTCCTTTGTCAAAGACTTCAAACGTTCCCCTTCCTGTGCTGATCAACTTTTTTGACCATAATTCCATTGAAAGATTCCTTTCCCGTCCTAGACTTTTTTCGCCACACACCGCATTTCAGCGAAATCATTAACCACTGTCTTGTCAGGAGCATCCATCACATCCCGTCTCATTCTCTCCAAACCTTCCTGGTATTGTTCATCACTGATAAGAGTCAACACAGAAATGTCGCGATTTTCTGCATACGGCAGGTAGTCTGCCACTTTCACTTCTCCCAATTGATAATCGATTTTTACATCTACTTTAAATCCTCGCTCATTGAGCTGTTCAAAGATCATGACTTTATCCCAAAACCTTTTCTGATCTTCGTTTTGCGCCGTTGGAAAGTAGTGATACAACCACCAGCGAGGCATATCATCAACAGCGATGTTATGCATAAGATAAACACCATTTGGTCTTAAGACTCTATAAATCTCATCTAACGCTTGTTCTTTGTAACGATAATGATGAAAAGCATAAGTATTGGCAATGTAGTCGAAGGATTGTGCTGGATACGGCATGTCTTCCACAAAACCATGAAGGAGTGAAACCTTCTCCAGCTTTTCATTCGCTTTTTCGAGCATTTCTTTAGAAGCATCAAGACCGTTCCAATTAATCTTTTGTTCTGTAAGATGTTTTATCTGATGAGCTAAATACAGCCCCGTCCCACAGGATAAATCCAAGACGTCATAAACAGTGCGATTATTTGTTTTTATGTAATTTTTCAGATGGGGATCAAGTTCAACATTTATACTTCTATACAGATTTTTATCGTAACGAGATGCTAGCTTAGAATAATCCGTTGTTTTCATAAGACCCCTTTCTTCTTCGTATTTTGCTCCCTTCCATAATAGGCTTATAGATGAATAGATTCACGCCTTGGATACCACTTATAAAAGCCGAATATAGTGATGGATAGGAGAGCTGTGGCGATTATCGACATCGCAAGAAGTTCTGCCTTCTCAGGTAAGGACTCTGTCTGCTCTCCACTAAATAATAGTGGTGACAGAAGATGTTGATTCAGAAGAACGATTAGATTACCGAAGGCATGCACAATGATTGGCACATACATTTTCCGGGTTTTCAAGTAGACGATGGATAGAAAAATAGACATTAAAAATGCGCTGAAAAAACTTAGCGGATGGACCATCGTAAATAACACCGAAGTCCCTAATATGCCTTTCAACGCGCCATGCTTTAAGGTGAATTTGTTCAGCATCATGCCTCGAAAGAAGAGTTCTTCAACGATAGGTGCAATAATGACGACCATCATAAATTTTAAAATTAAATTCGTCGGAAGTAGTTGCAATTGTTGTTGAAGTCTTGCATCTGCAATCGGGATTTCATTGAGGCTTGGAGAGGATAGCAGGATACCCATTCCAAGTACAAGCAGCATCGCCGCTGCGGTTAATTTTACGATCGGTACGAAGGCTAATATTCTCATCCAAGGAATCTTCGGCTTTCCATTAGCACTTAAATGCGAGAATTTTATTCTCTTTCTTGATAACTCCATACTGATCCATACTAGAACAAATAAATAAAAGAGAATGTCTAAGACCTCTGTGGTTACTGAGGTGAATTCAAAGGTAATATTCATGAAAAAAACAGGTACTTCCCAGCACAACATAACTGGAATAATAAGCCATAATTTAATGTTCTTAATGCCAACATTACTTTCCTTCATTTAAGTCTTTTGTCCTTACATTTTGGAAAGAAGTTAGCAGTAATAAGACTTATCCTTATGTCGTTCAAGGTAAAGTCTATGATGTTATATGTATTGAGCACGTTCTTCCTCCTTTTTCAATAAATTATGTATTTCCCTTAGTTTACACTACTTTCCACATTCATTCACACGTATAATAAAGAACATGTCATAGATTAGGAGGATTGAACGTGCACAATTTGATTTGCATAACGTGTGGGACTCAGTATTCATCCAGTTTGCAAGAATGCGTCATTTGCAAAGAAGAACGGCAATATGTGAATCCAAACGGACAGGAATGGACGACGCTTGAAGACATGGTAGAGTCCGGAACCTATTCGAACCAGTTCATTTATGACCAGGAAGGGCTCGTCAGTGTGACGACAGAGCCGAAGTTCGGCATCGGTCAGACGGCTTACATAGTAGAACATAACGGATTTCGACTTTTGTGGGACTGTATTGCCTACTTAGATAAGAACACGATAAATCAAATAGCGGCAGAAGGAGGAATCGATGCGATTGCTCTTTCACACCCCCATTATTACACGACACAGGTGGAGTGGGCAGGAACTTTCAATTGCCCGATCTACATTCATGAGGACGATAAGGAATGGGTTCAGCGTCAAAGTGAGCGAATCGTATTTTGGAGTGGAGAAGCAAAGACTCTATCAGATGGTCTCACCCTCTACCGATTAGGCGGGCATTTCTCAGGAGGAGCCGTCCTGCATTGGCAAAACCAAGAGGGTGTCCTACTTACCGGAGACATCATCCAAGTGGTTGCAGACACCGACTGGGTCAGCTTTATGTATAGTTATCCTAACCTCATACCGCTACCACCGGAAAAAGTAAAGCAGATCGCCGAAAAAGTGATGCCTTTGAAATTCGATGAGCTATATAATGCCTTTCATAAAAAGGTTTCAAGAAACGCAAACAGAGCCGTACAGCGATCCGCCCAGCGCTATATCGCGGCTATTCAAGGGGAATGGTTCAACACGTAAACACCAAAAGTCATACGCTCGCTAGAACGTATGGCTTTTTTTCAATTTAGATATTCTCGAGTTTTGGTATAGGCTGATTCCTACTATGGGCTAGTGACCGTTTTTAGAATGAATCGCTCTCGCTGCTTCTTCCTCGTCTTCTTTTTTCACATACACTTTGTATTCCGTTCCAAAGTCATTATAAGACCCACCAGGTGGCGAGGACATATTAGAAGTTGTAGCAATCCTGTATTTAATAGAAGCTGCTTTCAATTTAGATATAACTGTAAAGTAATCCTTTTGACTAAAAGCCGAGTAGACTAACGTTTTCTTGCTTGAAAAACAATACTCTATCAAGTTTGCTATAAAGTTCATCCATACCCTCTCCCTTACCTTAACCTATGCCCTTTTCACCAATATAAACAACGGAGAATTGTTAAATGTCTCGGTTAGACTCTATTTTTATTGAAGAGTTGTCGATCTATTCCACCACACCTCCAAGGACCTCATTTCCCCCTACAATTGTACAAAAAAATGCACAGCCCCCCAAATGGACTGTGCATCCTTCTCATTACATCGCTTGATTGGTTGGTCTAACCACGATTTCGTTAATCGCAATTTCCGCTGGCTCTTCTAAAGCATAGCGGATTGTTCTCGCAATGCTGTCAGGGGTAATGGCTTCTTGATAAAGCTCTTCCACTCCACCTTTGACATCCTCATCAGTAATGGTTGATGTCAACTCAGTGGAGACGGCTCCTGGAGAAATGATTGTTGCTCTGATTTTACTATCTGCGGACTCTTCCATTCTGAGACCGTCAGTAATTGCTCTAACTGCAAATTTTGTTCCGCTGTACACTGCGCTTCCCGGAAAGACGACATGGCCGGCTACGGATGAGATATTGATGATGTGCCCTTGCTTCCTTTCGCGCATATGCGGAAGGACTGCAGATATACCATAAAGCACACCTTTAATGTTTACATCGATCATTTGATCCCATTCTTTTACTTTCTGTTTGTTCAAGTAAGATAACGGCATCAGTCCTGCGTTATTAACGATCGCATCAATTTGACCGAATTCTTTTTGCGTATAAGCCGCAAGTTCTTCCATTTCTTCATAAGAGGTCACATCTGTTGGTTTGTAGATGGCGTTTCCTCCATCATTATTCACTTTATCAGCTAGCTCTTTTAATCGATCTTCACGGCGAGCGGCCAAAACGAGTTTGGCTCCTTTTGCGGAGAGTTCCTTCGCTGTTTCTTCACCGATTCCGCTGGAAGCTCCAGTGATAATAACGACTTGATCTTGTAGAGTTGACACGATATAGCCTCCTAAAAGTTTGTAGATCTAATATTTTGACTTCAAACTTCTAGTTACCTCTACAAGACTCTGCTAAACATAACGCAGCCTATCGATAGGCATCCCCTAACTCTCAAGCATCAAAATAATGCTCGTACTTTTCATAAGACTCTGTTAAAGTTTAATGTTGATATTACGCAAAAAGTAACTTCCATAAAATTGGAAGTTACTTTTTGTATATAGGCTTATTTACTAACGCCCCTTTACTTGAAGACTTGATTTCAAGATATGCTTGAAATGTTATACCACTCTCATTACCCTATTTACACTGACCGATATTACTTTCCAATACAATTGGACCTAACTTTTTTCTTTTGGTATTTGAGAGCCTCACTTGTACCTCTACGTTTTTCATATCCGCTGTAATCAGATCAAATCTGCCTGCCCATGTTGGACTAATTTCTTCAGGAGTAGGATATAGTCTAAACCTCCAACTTATTTCTTCGGGCATATAGGCAAATCCTACATAGCTATCAAAATCCCCATAGTTTGTGGGTTCTGGAAGATGCACAGCAAGAATGCTGATATTAGTCAGAGCAAAACTGGGAGGGGATATCTGTACTTTATATACTATTGCCGTTCCCTTTGCATTTATTAAATTTTCATCAACAGGTTCTAAAACCATACTGCATGGCAAAATTCTGAACCATCATCAATAAGACTCGAAATTGAGATATTAAAAAATGTTATCATACTCTGCTTCAATATCTTTAGACCAATGTTCTTCAATATTAAAATTCACTCTTCCATCACGATACTTTGCTAATGGATCCTCGCTTTTCGAAATACTAATATCTTTTTGATCTACTCTAGGGTATATCCTGTCTTTTCTATTGACGGTTTCTCCATTTACTTCAATCTTTAATGCCACCTCATATGTAAAGGTGTGACCGTCTTGTTGGTTGGTTTCTACAATTTCATAGCTTTTCACTTTATAATCCACTTCTTCTAAGTAGTCCACTTTTTTCATGAAAAATTTTCTTGCTTCTTCTTCAGTAAAAGTTGTTTCTTCCGAGCTGGGCTCTCCAAGGTCATAAATTTTTGAGACCTCATAAACCTTCTCATAATTTTGGTTAACTAGCGCATTGTAATAATCCTCCACAAGCCCTTTGGTGATACGTTCATTAGAATTACATCCAGTTATAAATGTAATTATGAAAAGTGAAATTACGATTATAGGTTTCTTCATTTAACTCCTCCGTCTGTTGTTCGTTTTTTAATTAAGTGGCTGCATCCGTTGGACGAAAGCATTACACGAAAAACTTCCACATTTTTAACATTTTCCACTTAACTTAACAAGTATTCAGTATGTTTACTATATAGTCACTAGAAAATTTTTCTCCCAGTGCACAAGCAAAAAAAGCAATGATCTAATATTAGATCATTGCCTCCATTTCTTTAATACTCGAATTCAATGTTTCTAGTTCAAATTATAAATAATCATATTTCAGCTAGGAATCCATTTAAGTCTGTACTTTAATCCCTACCCCAGTTCCTATACGTTAATAATTAGTAAAATAAAGTGGATAAAAGAATACTGCAAGCATGATGGCAAACCCAGCGTCTGCTCAAGCAGTTTAGAAAGTTAAATACCTTCCATATACCCCGTGTACTTATGTAAAAAAGAAGAGTACTCTATTGAATAATCGCCACTGTTTATTTTAGCCTCGATATCTAAATTTTTTCGCAAGTAACTTTTAATAAATTTCCTCTTCATAGTATTCTTCTAAAACACGCACTCTTTTTTCTAACTTCTTATTTCTAACAGCAGCTTCTACAAAGGACCCAACTGCTACTGCAAATGCAAACCAGGATATTAACCAATCCAACTGAATTGATCGAAAATGCCGTGCCTGATCCTAACTGCTTTATCACTGGTAAATATTGAAGGTCAGGCACCGACATACAATAATCCTGAGTACCACCAACAATGTGTTTATGACCAAGGAATTATGATAATGAGGAGGACGGTTCTTTAGCTTCATGTTGGAAGCGCATCAACCGTCCATATTTTTCGGTGGGGCTTACTTTAATTTCCTAGAGTTAATATACTCCGATACAACAAAAGCCAGGTCATCATTTCCATAAAGAGACAGCATCTCAATCACCGTCTCAGCATCAATATGGTCTGACTCCTTCTTCTTTACAGTCAGCTCCAAAGCTTCCACCAGTTCGTTATTTTTAGCTTGGTACGGATGAGCTTCTTTATAAACAGCTTCAGGATCCAGGTCATGATTGATACACCACTGGGCAAAAAGCAGAATCATCATTTTCTCGTTTTCTTGGTAATTACGAATGACTTCTTCGTCGCGGCTTCGATCCATACAGCATACCTCCTTTGTGAGCGGGGATGTCTAATATCAGTAGTAGATTACCATACCATGATAGCAGATTTAGTTGTAAAACGTGGGGTGGGACTACCTATTGTGAACGATTGGTAGTCCCACCCCATATACTTCCATCTATTGATGCTTCACAGGCCGATTACAATTTCGGCCGTATTCTCTTTCTTGGACTATACTCCACTCCACCGCATCCAGAACGGTTTGTTTAAGTTGTTCTAGTGAAATATCACTCACACGTTTAAAGCAAATACAGTTTTTTCTGTTATTCACTTTGCCAAGGCGCTTTTTGTTATAGACTTGGGCGAGAGTTTAGACATCTTTTTCAGCTGCCACATACATCCAGTATTATTTTTACTGGCTCTGAAAATTTTACTATTGCTCACATAACCATAAAAGCTTGATAAGAGGCATATATTGCAAATACCCCAACCGCCAATTGAAAAAAACCTACGTATGGATATTTAACTTTGTTAAATTCATCAACACTCTTAAGAATCATAAAACACCCTAAAGTAAGCAAAACAAAGGGCATTACCTTCGATGGTTCTTCAGTGAACAATGCGTATCCTGATAGAGAAATCCCTAAAATTAATAGTACAATTTTTGCAACCTTCAAAATATCACCTCATTATTTCTGATGATATTGTCCCTCACATAATTAACACTTTCAATAGGTTAAGAAGTGTTTGTCATTTCATATAATATTCCTTATGCGTCTTAAATACTTTCTTTATCACGAATTCCAGTCTCCCCCTTTACCCAACAGATAAAAAGGAAGAGATTCATCTGTTTGAGAAATGCCCCCGTTACTTGAAGACTTGAAATCAAGATAATATTAATCAACAAACAATCTCCCCAACTGCTACTGCAAACGCAAACCAAGAGATTAACCAATCCAACTAAGTCTCCCTCCCACATAATATATTTTATTGTCTTACTACTCAAAAGCCCCCGTTTGTTTAATTCTCAACTTCGAAACAAGTGAAGATATATCACTAACAGAAATCAAAAAGCGTCTCATTGTGAATGGATTATTATCATTAACATAAATTAAAGTGACTTCTGTTTCAAAAGGGAGAATTAACTAATGATACCTAAAACAATTTTGTCTCTAGTACTCATCTTAATTATACTCAACCCAGTTTTACTTCGAGGTGAATCTAAACAAATAGAAAATGACGTTATCCTTTCATTACTGACCAATAAAATCATTGCCAAACTTTCAGAGGAATTCAACCAAGATACTCAATTTGATTGTGCCAGTGTAACTAAATTAGAAAAGACAGGAGAAAATAATAACCTTTATAGAGTAAGTCTTACTCTGTACACTTTTGAAGGTCCACACAACCCTCCATTCTACAAAGTAAAAATGGCATTCACTAATGATACAGATAACTGGAGATGGGAAGGTTATATTGTAGAAAAAGCACCTTTAGAGCCCAATGAAAAGATATCTTGTAACTAATAACGCATTATATGTCTTAACTGCAGTAAAGCCCCCGTTCCTATAAGACTCAGTTTCAAGATAATTATTCTTAAACTACATCAATCTATGGATAAATGGAGTATTTCATTAGCGTCAGGTGTTTTTAACAATATGGTCTTGTAAGTTCTTAATAAGTCCCCAATAAATTCTTCTTCATCTTCAGTGTTATTAGACTTAAGCACTAACTTCTCAGGCAAAAACACAAGGTATGTACCCAACAAATCATACCAAAGCTCTTCTAAGTATTTTAAATCTCCGTTAGTAATTGATTTCTGCCATATGCTTGAGTTAGAAGGATAACTAATAAAGTTATCAGAAACAATTAATTTAGAGTCAAACCATAATAAATGAAGAGCTGTTACTCTTTTCTTGAAGATTTGGAGAGATATTTCAAATAAGTCGTTTAGAACCGAAACTTTAGGATCACCGCCCGGAATTTTCCTAACTACATTAAGCACTGCCGATCGTCTTTCATTTTCTGTTAACCCTATAATGTCTAAGAAGTCCTCCCAAGTTCCTTCCTCCATAAACCCACCCCTAGTTTTTGCCATACTTAAGATAAGCGACCTATTCTTGAAGGCAAGATCTCAATATATCTTGGAGTATATCTTTATTAAACGCTCCCTGTTAGTTCAATATCAAAAATCTAAGCCAGTCTATAATCTCGCTGAAGAAGAAGGCAAGAAACTTATCATGTATCTTGCACCAAGTTCCTTCTTAACTTTCTCTGTAAGTACTTGACCAAGTTTGTTATGTTCGCTTTCTAGTTCAATGGCATTTGAACGCAACGTATCTGTACTCCATTCAATCCATTTACCATACTGCATAGCCCACTTTATAATTTCATCTTTTAAATTCTCTGATATGGGAACTTCTTCAATATCTAAGTTACATCCACATTGGTTACACCAAATTGGGTCTGTATCAACATCACCTTCTACCTTTAAATCGAATGTATCATTATTCTCACATAAACAACGCATAAGAAAACTCCTTATTCATACTTATGATTATTTTTCACACTTCTTCTTCTTCTGCTGTACCCCTCGATCAGTCATACATTGATTACAGTCCCTATGTCTATGTAATAAGGGCGAGTACTTTTTCAAGCAATCGCCCCCTTTCCTTTAAAATTTAGCCTCAAGGAATTCATATATCATTTATCATTAGTTAAAAAATGTGTAGAATTTTATTTTTCATCGCTGATTCCAAACTTTTTTTCGCTTAGTTCACATACATCTAACGTAAAGGTATAGTCTCTAATATCTCCAATATCTATAAACGTATCTAAATTTTCTACTTGCTTAGGTAATACAACTCTAAATTCCCTTTGAAATTCAAAAAATCTTCTTTTACAAAATAAAGCTGGGATAGGATATTTATCGTATTGTTCTTCGGAAACTGGATGGGGCTCCTTCTGGTCATCATAATACTGAACAAATCCATATCCTAATTTTAACCCATCTTGATTCACATTTCCTAATGTTCTAAAAAAGTCTTGTGGTTGGATAGCTACGACCTTACGTTCACCAAATTGTTCTATTAACTCTTCAGCTACATCTGCTTTAATTTTTCCTATACCATCTGCATCTACGTCAAAGTCTTCTTCCCAAGAAAGATAAGTAAAACAAGAAATAGGTACTAACCTTATCGCATCATTCCTTGTATTAAAAACGCCATGTTTGACTTTATAACTAAGTTTTTGTCCCGTATTTGGATGTGTTAGAACAATAAGACTATCCTTTGGCATATGCCTGCTCCAGGATCCTTCCTTTCTATCTCCAATACCTTTCTCTTTCTGCTCCTTCTCTAGATCAATATAAACACCAGCTTGTCTAAGATGAAGGGTACCATCCAAAAAGGTCTCTACAAACTCTGGTGGAATGAATTTTAGTAGTACTCCTCGTCCGATAAGTTAAACCTCCAAATAATTGTTTTAGATTATATCTCCAATGTACTTCTTAGAATTTATTAATATATTTCACCAATTATCTTTCTAGTTGAACAGAAAGTTACCTACTAAACCAATTAATATCATTAAAATAAAGCTCCCGAACAGAAAATACCCAATCAACTTAATTGGTAAGGGCAACTTTCCTCCACTATTCTTGGGGTAACCTTCGATATTCTGTTTGTGGGCTATAGCATCATTGAACGGTTTATTATGGTTTCCATTACTCATAGACGATTTAGCACCTCCAATATAGAAGTTCAACGAATTTTCTTATTCTCCTCTACGGAAAAAACCCTCATATTAAACATACGAATTAGACTAAATTTAGTTTCAAAACGCTAATTATCTTAAAACTGAGTCTTCAACTAACCTGCCCTATTCTTTAAG